>CAKZLR010000068.1 GCA_937127165.1 uncultured Candidatus Peregrinibacteria bacterium | reverse complement strand
AGGTAGTCATAGTGCTTTAGAAGTTTGTTATGGAGCTTCTCAAGAAGGCTTGTCCAACATCGTTATTTGTCAAGAGGAAGAATAAACTAGACTGTCTAAAAAAGTACTAACTAAGTTAATACGATCTTTTAATGTTTTCTTGATAGTTTACAACAAGAAGTAAGGTAGTTTTCTTAAAATATGAGGTATTTACAGTAGTAGTTGAATAGTGTGGAGATTTCGTTTCTTAAAAATAAAATCATACAGGATTAAATAACAAAAAAGTTTTCCTGTTTAAGGGGACACTCTCATATGTTAAATTGTAGTGTTAGTGCACAATCTACTTTATCTATGGTATAGAACTTACTACTTGACAAAACCTTGTTGTAGTATAACATAAAGCCATCATGGTAGTGCCAAAAGCAAGAAAGTTAGTTAGGTTTTACTGTTTTTCTAGTATCGTTCTTTTTATTGTGTTGGTTTTTGCTTGGATTCGACCAGTATCAGTATTTACTCAAATACCTGAAACTTTAATCATTAGCGAAATTAATCCTTTTGGGAGTATAAATGATAGTAATTGTAAGTCTCTGCCAATTGAGGTAAGTCGTTGTAGTTTTGATAAGTGGATAGAAATATATAATCCAACCCATGTTCCAATTAATCTAAACGGCTGGTCGTTGCGGTTCAAAAATTCTGACACAAAGCTTAATAGCTTGGTTTTTACCCAAAATATAATCATACAACCTCAGGACTACTTTTTGATTGGCTACAAAGAAATAAATTATTATAGCACTGTCGCTTCGGCTAACATCCACTTCGGAGGCATTACTGGTAAAGTTCGTAATCTCAGCAGCCGTGAAACTGGTAAAATTCAAGTTAGTTTAGTTAATCCTAAATCTCAAAATGTTTTTGAGGTTAATCTTAATCTGCAAGATTTTCCTCAGTTGCAAGATTCTTTAAATAAACTAAAAACTAAATCTCAAAATACAGCTCAGGAAAGTGGTGATATTTATGAAGAAAAAAGATATTCTTTGGAGTATGTTTCTGGTAGGTGGGTTCCTTCTAGTAACGAGTTTTATCCAAACAACTTTGGTACTCCAAGAAATACTGTAGGATATAATATTGATCTAGACTCCCAAAAGATAGAGGATATAATGGTTATAGATGAATCGGTCAATTCAACTCAACTGCCACAAACTTTATCAGCAAACCCTATATCTGAGATTTCTTCAGAAGTGGTTATGGTTCAAGGCACAGAGTCTCCAGCTATTCAAGCTGTACCAGATCAAAATTTAGCTACTCAGCACCCCTCAGAGCTTTCACCAGTGTCAAATACACCAGCACCACTGATTGTAAAGACTCCTTCAATAGTTTTAGACATGGGTAACCAATTTTCACGAAATACTCAAACTATACTTAAAGATACTGAATCGATAGTTGCACAGGATGTCGGTAATTCTACCACCAGCCCTTCGCACATTATAAGTCTGATTGAAAAGCAAATGTCAATTTTTAAACCCAAACAAGTAGTTTTGTCTTTTAGTGTTGATTTTGAACACTCAAAAAAAATATCAGCATTAAACGAAAAACAATTATGGGAGTATTTTTTTAGTTATCAAGTTATGGGTATCTTGGTTATTTTTTTAGCGATGGGCTTGGCTATTTCCCAAAAAAACAATCTTTTCTTTGAAATGCATATGGTATACAAACCCATTTCTTGTTTTTAGATAGATTTCATAAGTTGACATTAACCGAAAAATTATACTCTTTCTGGTTTTTGGTTAAAAGTTTATGTTTCCTGAACCTGTCAAAACTAATCAGAATCGGTACTTTTTTTATTTTCTTTTGGTCGTCGCTATTGCGGCCATGTTTTGGTTGATTCTTCCTTTTATAGGAACCATATTCCTTTCTATATTTACTGTTATTCTTTTTTATCCACTCTATCTAAAAATTTTGGCTTTGTTTAGAGGCAGGACTGCTCTAGCAACATTTGTAACAATAGTTTTAATCTTTTTAATAGTTTTAATTCCTTTAGCATCAGCAATTATTTTAACTATTAACCAGATGATAGTGATTATTCGTGATATTACTGATTTTTTTAAGAGTTCTGATCTGTCTTTGGAAAATGTAGTTGAAATTATTAATTCTATTTTTTTAGCTTTACCGGGAGACATGGATTTTACTCAAATTACAGAACAAGATATTATAGATTTTATTAACTCAATGATACAACCTGCAAGTCAGTTTATTATAGGCCAAGCTACTAATGTACTTAAATTTGGTTTAAATTCGATATCTTTAGTTTCACATGGTTTAATTTTTATCTATAATTTAGCAGCTCTGTTTCCTAATTATGCTAGAATTGTTAAATTTTTAAAGAAGATTAGCCCTCTAGATGAAAAAATGGATGAAATTTATTCCACACGAATTATCGCTATGATTGATTCTGTGGCTAAGGGTATCTTCATAATTGCTTTCATACAAGGAGCTATTTCGGGTGTCTTTTATTGGATTGCTGGGGTTCCGTACTTATTTTTTTGGGCATTTTTAGCTACTTTATTGTCCATTATTCCGGTAGGTTCTGGATTTGTTACGATACCTTTGGGTATTTATCTAATACTTAGTGGGGATGTTTGGCAGGGCGTGATGTTAATTTTAGTATATGTATTTTTTGTTAGTATAATTGATAATATATTGAGACCAAAAATGGTTTCTAAAGATGCTCAGCTACCAGAAGCTTTAATCTTGTTAAGTATAGTTGGAGGAGTGTCCACTATGGGCTTTTTTGGGATTATTTATGGACCTATTATATTAATTATTTTTTATACTACCCTAGAAATGTATGCAAAATATTATAGTGATGTTGGTACTATAATTCCACCTAAACTTAATCCAATCCCTCTACAACAACGATTTATTGAAACAAATCAAAGCCAAAAAATAGAAAATCAAAATTAAATCTTTTGTGATTACCAACCTGATTACCAACCTTTTTATTTTTATAGTTAATAGAGTTTTGTTGTTTACCAAGGTTAGTCCACAATATGGAGGATAAAAAATTAAAAACCATTTAAGGTGTTTACGGTTTGTAGAGAATTAAAATACCTGAATGTAGAAAAATTATATTTCCTTTAGATTCTCATGCTGTAAACCCAATACTACTGACCCTTAATAACTAGAATAATCTTAAATCAACAGAATTAGTAAACTGAAAAAAATCAGATTTAAATCCGAAAAATCAGCTTTTTATAAATTTGCAAATTGCAAACCATCATCCGAGTAATAACTGTAAAGCAATTCTTCTTTAAAATCAGACTACAGTTAGTTAGTGATCATACCTAACTTTTGGATATTTTCAGCACAAGATATCAGTCTGAAGGTAATTTTGTAGAATTAGATAATAGTAGAAGCAACAATTGCATCCGCCTCTGCTAGAACCTCTCGATTGTTATTATTAATACCACTAATTTTGATGTTTACTAAGCCAGATCTTTTGCCAGTATTGGTTGGCACAGAAGCTGGGACTTCGGTGTCAGTTATTCCAGCCAGATTGTTCGTACCAATAAGGCAGGCTTCAAAGAGCCCATTCGGAAATATTAAAACTACCACCCATTCTCGGGCTAAGGTAGCTGGATCTGGCATTTCATTTAGAAAATCTTGAAAATCATTTAAACTCGATGGGTCTCCTTGTGATTTGAGTATTATATTTTTACTATAAATTCTTTCTCCATTATTCAATCTAATTCTAAACCAATCAGAGTTTCCTATTCTAAGAAATCTGGTTGTGTCGTTAGTGCAAATACTAGCTTGATGATCTCCATAGACTTCGGGTTCTCCGAGGATATCTACAAAAGCAATATTGTACGATAAAGTTATACCCTCTTTCTGAAATAAAATTGTTGTACCAGTTTGGGTATTGTCTTCCGTTAATTTCCAATCGCTCGGATAGTCTATTCTAAGGTTAGGGAAAATGGGGTGTGTATATCGCTTAATTTCTATTTCGGGTTTTCCCACTTCTGGTTCTGGTTCTGGTTCTGGTTCAGATCCAGACTTAGGTTCAGAAATAGATTCTATTTCTTCTATAAATCGTACTTGACGAAAGTAGCATTCTCTTGGTGAAGTACCCTCTAACACTCGTCCTCCATTGGCTACACAGTCATTAAAATTTTGAACAACTACTGTCGAAGTGGGGGCTTGTTGGAAAACCCAAGTAGCTACGAAACCAAGAACAAGAACAATAGCAACTATAGCACCAACTAAAATTCGGTTCCGTTTTAGCCAGGCATTAAAACCATTTTTGCTTTTTAGTAGTTTAAAATCATTATTGTTATTAAAAACAGGAGGAACATCGTCTCCTGATGCTAAATTTTTAACCCCTTGTCCTTCAACTTTTTTGTTTGGAGTGATTTCCATTTCGGCCATAATGAAAAAGTATTAATTACTAATTAATTAATAATTAAAACTAACTAAATGTGAAGTTTATGTAAAAAACTGCATAATCGTCAGTTATGTTTCTTGTTAATTTTTGTCAATTTAACTTAATTCGATAAAATTAAACACAGCAATCAGACTAAAATTTTTTAACTCAAAAAGCTAGTTAAATTACTCAATACACTAGCCGATACCAAATATCATTTCATCATCTTAATACTCAAGCCAAGTTGGCCTTTATCGTTAATCTCAATCACCTTAGCTTTGACTGTTTGACCTATATTCAAAAAATTTCTAACATTTTTCACTTTTTCTTGGGTAATTTGACTGATGTGAATCAAGCCTTCACGGTCGGTTCCGTCTACTTTCACAAAAGCCCCATAATTTTCGATTCGGAAAATTTTTCCTTCTACAATATCCCCCAAAGCGTAGTCTTTAGTAATTTTTTTTATATAATCAGCAGCATATTCGACTTGGCCGGCATCTTTACCAAAGATGACTACTCTACCAGTAAGATCATCAATATCAATAACTGTGTTAGTTTTGGCAATCAAGGTTTTGATAACCTTTCCGCTAGGACCAATCACATCCCCAATTTTATCAACGGGTATGGTTAGTTGTGCCACTCGTGGGGCAAACGGGGACATCTGAGGTGCTGGCTCGCTAATGGTTTGTTTCATTATTTCCAAAATACGTAACCTTGCTTTTTTCGCTTGTTCGAGAGCTTGTTTGAGAATTTCCACGGTCAAACCTGCTACTTTATTATCTAATTGTAAAGCGGTGATTCCGTCTTTGGTACCTGCAACTTTAAAATCCATATCTCCATTAAAGTCCTCTGCTCCGATAATATCGGTAAGAACTTTGAAATTCCCAGTTTCCGAGTCTAACACTAAACCCATAGCTACTCCGGCTACCATATCCTTAATAGGCACTCCTCCAACCATCAAAGATAAACAACTAGCACAGGTAGAGGCCATAGAGGTAGAGCCATTAGAACCCAAACATTCACTAACTAACCTCATTGTGTAAGGAAAGTCTTCTTCGCTTGGTAAAACTGGTAGTAAAGCTTTTTCTGCTAAAGCTCCGTGTCCAATTTCGCGTCTGCCTGGTCCATTATAACGACCAGTAGCTCCCACAGAATATTGAGGGAAATTGTAGTGGTGGATATATCGTTTGGTGGTTTCTTCGAAATCTTCCATCTCATCAATAGTTTGAGCATCTCGAGTGCTACCTACAGTGAGAATATTAAGTACTTGAGTCTCTCCTCTTTGAAATAAACTAGAACCATGAACCCTGGGGACAACATTAACTTGACAATCGATTTTACGGATTTCGTTAAGTTTTCTACCATCCAACCTTTTGTCTTTTTCTAAAATATTTTTTTTAATGATTTTCTTTTTTACTGTTTCTAAACCTTCCACCAAATCTTTGGCAAAAGAGTTTAATTCTTCCAAAGTATCCACGTATTCAAGTATTTTAAAGGCAATTTTTTGGTTGATTTTTGGATCTGATTCGACTAATGACTTTAAAGACTCCAAAGTTTGGTCTGAGATAGTTTTCTGTAATAGTAAAAGTTGATTGAAAGTAGCTAAATGTTCCTCCTTAACAGATTGTACTAAATCTGCTTTTTCCAACTTTTGACCGGGGGCATACAACGCATTTTCCAAATCTTCTGTAAATTCTAGCCAATAATCAATCACTTTTTGATTGGGGGTAATTAAGTGTAGGGAGGTTTGTTTGACGAGTCCTTTTTGGACGGCCATTTCTATAAACTCTTGTTGGAAAGTATTGAGTTTTTTTAGTTCTTGTACTGCTAAATCCAGACATTCTCCCAAGGTTTTTTCACTAACGATTTTAGCTCCTGCTTCTATCATCATAATGTTATAACCATCACCAGAAACAACCAGATCAATAACCGACTGAGCTTGCTCTTTATAACTTGGATTAACTACTTTTTGCAGTTTAAGATTAGGATACTTTTTGGCAATTTCTTTTTGTGTTAGGCGGGTAGTACTATGATAAATCAATTTTAGTTTAGCCGCCCATTCAGCATCGACTGCTGCTAGCAAATGAAAAACCTGGCCAAAACTGTCTTTATCTTCTTCGTTTTTGACATCGACCAATTGGCAAAACTCTTCTAAGTCTTTTCTAAGCTCTGTAAAATTAGAAGCATTAGCTATTTTTTGTTTGATTGCAGATATAATTTGGGAAACTCTATCTTCAGGAATTAGTCCAATTCTAGTGCTGCTAACTGGGCCTTGAAATTCCTTAATTCCACACAACTTAATTGCGGCTGAAGCTGCCAAAACTGATAAAGTGTCTGGCGGGTTAACTTCATCAATACTTAAAGGAGTAATAACTATTTGAATTTCGTTGCGAATATTAGGATCAAAAAGCGATCTTAGTGAACGGTCGATCATTCTGCCAGTCAGAATAGAGGCATCTGACGGACGACCTTCTCTTTTGACAAATTTTGAGCCTCTGATTTTGCCGCTAGCATACAGTCTTTCTTCGTAGATTACCTGTAAAGGTAAGTAATCACTATCAGACGGTTGCTCGTTTACTACTACTGCGACCATAACAGTAGTTTCACCAATGGTAGCTAGAACTGAGGCGGTGGCTTGCTGAGCTAATAAACCGGTTTCTAGAGTGAGTTTTTGACCGTTAAAATCAATAGAGTGTCGGACAGGAACATTGTTGAACATAAATAACTAAATTAGTTGGTAAAGTTAGTAAACTAGTGTTATATCTAAAAACGAAAAATGTAAAGTGTTTTTTATATTTGGATTTTTTTGACAATTTTTTATTCTTTTAATTTTAGTTTTTACAGGTTATGGAATACATAGATCAAATTCGCAATTTTTGCATCATTGCTCACATTGATCACGGTAAAAGCACTTTAGCTGATAGGTTAATGGAAATCACTGGTACTCTCTCTGAGAGAGAGATGAGGGAGCAAGTTTTGGACAGGATGGATTTGGAGAGAGAAAGAGGAATTACTATCAAGTTACAACCAGTTAGAATGGAATATGTTTATCAAGCTAAATTTCCTAGTAAGGATCAAAAACTAGAGTGGAAAAATCAAAAATTCATCTTAAATCTTATCGACACTCCAGGTCACGTGGATTTTGCATATGAAGTGTCTCGTTCGTTAATCGCCTGTGAGGGAGCGGTACTGGTAGTGGATTCTACCCAAGGCATTCAAGCTCAAACTTTGGCCAATTTATATTCAGCGATGGAAGCAAACTTACAAATTATTCCAGTACTAAACAAAATAGATTTACCAAATGCTGATATAGAAAGTAGAGCTAGAGAAATTGAGCAAGTTTTGGGCTATAGTCAAGACTCTATTTTGCTAGTCAGCGGCAAAACTGGAGAGGGTGTAGAAGAGCTTTTAGAAGCCATTGTGGAACGAGTGCCATCACCCTCAGTTTTCAAAAAATTTAGTTAAAAAATATTTAAATTTTATAGTATTATGTCTAAAAAAATTTTAATATATACTACTAAATGGTGTAGTGATTGTCGCAGAGTTAAAATGTTTTTACAACAAAAGCAGGTGGGTTATGACGAAGTCGATATAGAAGAGAATCCCAAGGCAGCTCAAATAGTGGAAGAGTTAAATAATGGATTTAGAAGCGTGCCAACCATAATTTTTCCAGATGGTACTGTTGCTGTTGAACCGTCAAATCAAGAACTAGAAAAGCTATTGCTAGAAAAAAAATTGCTTTAAGCTGTTTAAGCACTTCACTATTCGCAACAAAAATAAATTTAGTACAATCAAAACCACTTCGTCCTTGTAGATCATCCCTTATGAAGAGAATTTGTGAGTGATTTTTTAATTTGGTTGTGAGAGCATTATAAATAAAGCACAATAAACAATAAACCTAACCTGCTCCAAAAAAATTAAGTTATTTTATCAAAAAGAGTAGAGATTAGTCCTAACTATTGCTTTATTTTAATTATAATTATAAAAAATGACTGTTATAAGGTCGTTTTGAGATATGATTAACTGTTTCTGAAATGTTAAAGTTTGTTTAATGTTGAGCTAGACTTTCTCAATCTATTTTTTGGAATTTTTAGGTTTTGGTGGTTCCGGTCTCTGGCCTAAAATATGTTTTGTGACTAACTTGAAACTCTTACATATCCTGCTTGGTAAAGCTAAGTGTTTGTGGGGCTTGTTCGGTTTTGTTGTATATATATTGCCTTGATTAATTAAATTAGCAATCACCTCAGATTTTTTGAGCATCCGTAAATTTCCCTATGTACTCCTATAAGAATTACTTGTTTGCTCATAGCTTCTAGTTCTAGAATCAATTTTTCCAATATATTCAATTTACCAAAGTCAATATAAAACAAGTATAAAACAAGTTTCTCATTCGTAAAATTACTGTCTTTAGATGAGACATATTTACTAGAATGCTTAACTTTTTTGGCAAGAAGGTAAATCGATATAAGCAAAAATTCCTTCAGTAGAGTAACAACTACATTTACTTGTTCGTTTTTTGGCAAACAAATTTATACCTACTTTTATTAAGCAATGATCTTATGTTTGCAATTAAATTTGATCACAAACTAACCTTTGCTGAGATTGTCCACAAACATCAACAAGGTTAAAGCTATTTCTAGTAAAATTCCAATACTCGCATTTTCTAATACAATTAGAGGGATTACTAAAACCATAACTAAAAAGTTTGTCTTATCTTCTAACCAAAATCATTTTGAATTTTTCAAATTCAATCAACCTTATAGCGGTATTAGACAAAATTCCAGCGATTATTACCATTGGGATGTATTTAAAGGAAGTACAGAAAGACGACTGCAAAATAACCGTAAAAATACTGGCTAGTGCTCCAGACATTCTATCATTAGTCCCGCTTTTAACATTCAAACCGTTTCGAATAAAGACACCAGTGGCAGGCAAACCTTCCATCAAACCGGAAGCAATATTGGTTAAACCTAGACCAAAAGTTTTTGGCGAGAAGATGAATGATTACCAGTAATTTTATCAGCTAGTTTAGTCGTAATTAAAGTTTTCAAAATAAAAATCACAGACACTATCAAAGCCGCATTTAGAAGATTTAGAAGTTGATACACAAAGTCATGAGATTATAAGTAATTCCCAAAACCGATAAAGTTTGGTAACTGAAAAACGGTGGCTGTACTTTACGTTAGTAGTTAAAGTTATAAGCTCAAAACTGAGATTGTAGTTTGTAGAAATCCAACCCAAAAATGACTAGCACGGATACAATAATTGCTCCGGGTATAGCAAACTTGAGTTTTTTAAGTAAGAAAACTATGCCAAAGTTGCTAAAAAACAACAAAAGTAGACCAATTAAAAGTTGATATAGCTTACCCAGAAGTTTCTACTTTTCTAGAAAATAACTAACTGGCTTTAATTTTTTAACGCAAAAGCATAATTAATTTGACCAAAAGCGATCAACAAGCCGCACCGTAACAAAACCATACATAACCGAGGACGGAATGTAAATCAAATATTTTTCCAGTTTTAATAACCGAATCAAAAGAATAATTAAACCAGAAACTATTGTCAGAAAAGCAAAGTAAAAATCCAGTTATTGCCTTTAAAAGTAGCAAAGCTACATAAAATAATCGTCAAAGCTCCAGCGGTTTCAAAATGAAATATTGTATTTACTAACAATTGGTAAAACGCCAACCAAACAAATCCACACACCAGTAATTACACCTGGCACTGCCCCCAGCTCTTGAAGCGATAGATAAAGCTACACTCAAAGGCAAAGATACCATAGCCACAGTCAAACCTGACCTCCAATTTTGGTTAATTCGGGGAACAATCGCAGACATACAGTATTTATATTTATTTGTATAATCGCCAGGGCAGCAAAAAAGTTGAGATTTAATTTTTTTGTTATTTTACTTATTCTTGGTATATACACACTTTTGTCATACTTCATAACTCTCTATTTTCAGGTTTTTTAGGTATATTTTGGCGAAAATCTGACTTAGATTTTTCAAAAATAACCAGACAAAATTGATCTGGAATTTGAGTAAAATTAACAAAACTTCTTAGGTTGTACAAAGGCTTAATTTAAGTTTAACCAAAAGCAAGTTTAGTTTATTGGCTAATTTTGACATAAAGGTGTAGTTTTGACACAGAGTTTAAAAAATTTAGTAGTTTTATAGACAACAACAATATTCAACATACTGCCACTAGCATCACCACACTAAACACGGATCTAGTTATTTTGAAGCAACATTCCCCAGACGATACTCGACAAAAAAGTGATCTTGGCTTTGAAAAAGTTAAAAAAGAGTTTGATCATAATGAGATTGATTTTTCTAAAGAAGGTTATGCTATAAACTAATTTGAAAAAATTATAAAAGAATCTTGATACTAATCCGGCAACAATATTATTTTTTTAATAAAATACAGCATAGAACTACAGCATAGAACAATCATGAGGAAAACAAAAATTCTGAAAACTTACTTATCAAAGTGTAATAATTTGAAAGTATCGAAACAGTTTTCCAATACCTGTCACAAAAATCAAGCTGATCTATATTGATCAGCTTTATAGTTTAGCTAATTGTGGTCTGTTAAGATGATTGTAATTTACAAATCAATAGTTAAGTAAGTTAGCGGAAGTAGACTAGAAGTAATCTAAAAAGATTTTAAGTTTTGTAAAAGTGTATTTGTGAATCTAGTTCAAACTTAACATAGTTAAAGTAAGGTAGATTTTTTGATTCTGTAAAGATGTAAAGAGAAGAAGTAATGGTTTAAAAGTTGGATACCTTTTATTTAAAAAAGAGATCAGTGATAGAAATAGTTCCAATTATTGAAACTGGTAGACAAACAATCTACGATCAGTAAAGCTGAATGATCTATAAACTAAACTAGATGGAATTTAAAAAAGTTACTATGTCTACACAAAATCTCTAAGAGAAAATTTAAGCTGTCAAATGTTTAATCCAATAAAGCTCTAAAATTTAGTGTGATTGGATATATTTCAAATAAAATAAATCAAGTAAAAAAGTCCATCTTTTCGTTGCCGTTTTAAACCAGATTTTTATACATAAAAAAATCTTCTTTTAAAAATTCCGTTTTTAAATTCCACCTTGAGTTTTTTTTGGTGAAATTGCTCCCTAAGGATTGTTTATAAAACTTTTTTCAGATGTTTAGAAATAAAGATAGTTTTAAAATCTGTACACAAAAGCACATTAACCTAAAATCCTCTTTTCTTTTTTCTAATTGTCTCGATCAGCCAAGTGGGAAAGTATGTTAATTTGTTAATTATTAAATCTTGAGCTGGTATAAGAGACACTTCTTGACCTCCAAAGCTTCGTTTGAATCTGCTGATGTTGTACCAAGGGTGTTTTTGGTTTTCTTTCGAACAAATCCCCCAAAAATCATAGCTTTGACAACCTCTCTGTCTCGCTAGTTGAATACAAGTCCATTGGACTAAGGTAGGTGCTGGAACTCCTTTGACTAAAATATTAGCCCCTTGATGATAAAAAGCTCTCTTGCCAAAATAAATCACCATACCCCAAGAAATAAGCCTGTTTTTGTAGTACACTTTCACTAAATCGCAACCGTTTTCTTCTTTAAAAGACTCTAGTTCATTTTGCAGATATTTTTGAGGAAAAGGTACAAACTCGCCTCGCACAAAGGTTTCCCTATAAACTTCGTAAACTTCATCATTAATAGCTTCTCCAATTTGGATTTGTAACAAATTTTGTTTAAACAGCTCTTCAGCTTTTCTTAAATCATATCTAGTATTTTTTTTAATCCTAGATTTTACTTCTTGATCGCTACCAGTAATATCTAGTACAGTGGTTAATTCGGCGTGCATATGAATCGGGGCTTGCCTAAAACCACATTCTTTAAAGATGGCTATATTTTGGTCGTTGTTTTCTTGAATTGGACTGATTCTAACAAAACTACATTTTTCTATCTTTGCTAACTTTGTAAAATATGTTACCCACTCTTTTAAATATTTTGACTCAAATTGTAGAAATTGAGGTCCATGAGGGCAGAATAAAAATCTACCTCTTTTTGCTTCTAATTTAAAAATAAAGGCTACCGAAATCAATTTTTCGCCTTCAAACATCCCCAGAGTCCAGACCTTGTGGCCAAACCTTTGATTAAACTTAATCCAACCCCAAGATTGTAAAAAAGTATTGTAATTTAAGTTGATCAAAAAGTCATTCCAAATTATTTTGTTGTTAATTAGTTCAATTCGCATAAAAAACTTATCCGGGAATATTGTAAGCTGGCTTTTTAAAAAAACGAATTCTTCTTTGACTATCTTCGCTAACAAAAGAAAAAATTTCTCTACCAATAATTCCATAAATATCATTTTTTTTAATCGGACCCATAGCTCTAGAATCATAACTATTCATACGATTGTCTCCAAGTAAATAATATTCATCGGGTCCTAAGATAGGCTCCACAAATTTTTCAACTCCATCTCGGGTGTTTTTGTAAGTCATAGTACCCGCCGGTAAATAACTGCTTTCGTCTAATAAAATCGGAAACTTTTGATTTGGTAAGTAAATATAGACCAGGCCATCTTCAAAAGCTACTCTTTCACCAGGCAAACCAATAATCCTCTTTACAAAATTACAAGTTCGGTTGGAGCTTTTAGGACATTCGTGCTCTGGCCTGTTAATCACTACCACATCCCCTCTTTCATATCTACCAAATCTAGGGGTAATTAAGTCTAAATAAATTACATCTTGAACGGCAAAACTACTTTCATCAAAATTAAAGTAAGGAAACATCGAAACTCCTGATACAGTACGGCTATCAAAAACTCCTTGTCTAATGATTACATATATCAAAGCAACAACTAAAAAGACTCTTATAAAATAAGAGATATACTCCAGAAACTCATCAAATAAGGTTGGTTCTAGTTTTCTTTTGATTTGTTCGTCTGAAAAGGGTTCTTGAAAGAAGACATTTGCCATGATCGTTCGATGTTTTGTATAAAAATGTTTATAACCAAAAAACTTTTAGTCAAATTTGTGAAAAGTAAAAATACAAAAGCATTCACGTTCTGACTAAGTTAGAACATTTAATCGAATTTTTCTTCTTGAAAAGTGGTGAATAAATGTGATAAAACCTGACACATCTCTTCTCAAAAAGAAAATCATCAATGGTAACGGATTTGATATGATCAAGATTCTCTAATCTAGAGCCTGAAAATATAAACTAAATTAGTTATTCTTAGCTCTAGCTAAATCCTTAAACATTTTGTATAATTTGTTCAAGATTTATTTGGTTGCATATAACCTCACTTCTTCAAAATTAAAACTTTTTGGTGATATCAAAAATACTAGTTTATTTTTGGCAATATTACTTTTAGGAGGAGGAAATCAACATCTAACTTACGGATATTTCCTATAAAGGTCTTGTAAAGGAAATGAAATGTCTTGAGCTTAGTCTATTTACTTTTTTGCAAAAAATAATTGATCAAAATGTCCTATTTTGTTTTGATTATACTATCAAAAATATTAAAAAATAAATCAAATGTTAAAAGTTACATTTTGTGGGGCTAGTCGCACTGTCACTGGATCTTTATATTACTTTGACTACCAACCTAAAGATGGCAAAAATGTAAAATTTTGCGTAGATGCCGGCATGTTTCAGATTGGTCGTAAGGTTAATTTATATCGAGTTAATTCTTTTTTATTATTTGATCCAAAAGAAGTTGATTTTATCTTACTTACTCATGGACATTTAGATCACTGTGGTCGTTTGCCTTATTTAGTTAAAATGGGGTTTGGCGGCAAGATTTATAGTACCCCAGCGACCAAAGAAATTGCTTCGATTGTTATGAGTGATGCTTATAAACACCAACAAACCGAAGAGATGTCAGAAGATTCGGAATGGTTTGAAGAAGATTTTTTGGATAGTTTTGGCGTTGGTCAAAAATATACTGATATTTTACAAGAGGTAATTAAGGCACAAGAAAGTTTAGAATCTTTAAAACAAAAGTATAAGTTTTTAGATAAATTACCAGATAATTTTGCTAAAATTTTAAATTTAATGGAGAAAAATGACGGTAGACTCGTATTATACGAAAAGAAAGATGTTGATCAAACTGTGAGTCGTTTCAGAACTTATAACTATAACCAAACTTTTTTAGTTCATCCCAATTTGCAAGCTTGTTTTGTAGATGCTGGGCATATTCTAGGTTCCAGTTACATCATTCTCAAGGAGATTTCGTCTGGCAAAACTATAATTTTTTCCGGAGATATTGGTAATCCCAGCAAACCAATTATTCAAGATCCTAAAATGATTGATACACAAAATCATCTTACCCATGTTTTTTTGGAAAGTACTTACGGTGATCGTCTACACGACACTCAAAGCAAACCAGAAGAACAAATTTGCAAAATTATTAAAAAAACTATTGCCAAAAAAGGTAAAATACTAATTCCATCGTTTTCAGTAGAGCGAGCTCAAGAATTGGTTTATATTATAGTAGAGTTAATAAGAAAAAATAAAATTCCTCCAATTTCTATCTATCTTGATTCACCTATGGCCGCCGCGGTTACAGCTGTAGTTCTCAAATACCCTGAATTATACGATGAGGAGATGCACAAACTGATTAGATCTGGACAAAATCCTTTCAAAAGTAAGTATTTACAAATCTTAGAAACAGTCGAAGAAAGTAAAAAATTAAATCACCAAAAAAAGTCAGCAATTATTATTGCCGGTAGTGGTATGCTTAATGGTGGAAGGATTCTCAAACATTTGAGATTTAATATAGAAAATCCCCAAAACACAATTGTATTTACTGGCTTTCAAGCACCGGGAACTTTGGGTAGAGCTATTGTGGATGGACAAACCGAAGTGGAAATAGAAAAAAGATTATACGAAGTAAAAGCGGAGATCGTTAAAATTGAGGGTTTTTCTGGCCATGGCGACCAAAACATGCTTAAAAAATGGTTATTTCATCTTTTTCCTCACAAAAACAGCATAACACCTAAAGTATTTTTGGTTCACGGCGAAGAGTCTGGAGCTATGGCTCTTAAAAATGAAATTCAAAAAAGTATTAGACAAGCAGAGATTGTTTGGCCAGAATTTGGACAAGAGGAGATTTTATGGGAGTAAGGTAAAATGCAAAAAATATTTAGCCGTAAGCTTGATCTAAAGTTTTTCAAAAACTTTGTACAAAACAAAAAAGCGTGATGTAATCAAGTTACGAATTTTGTAATTTATCTTCATACAAAAATATGTTATCAACCAATGATGAGAGAGGGGGAACTCTCTAATCCAAGATTTAGAAGTTCAACTAAATTATAGCAATGCAGGCTGTTCTGGAAGATGGACCTTTTTGGTTGTTACTCACTAATCAAGGGGAGGAGTGAATTTTCTTAGATTGGGTTTAGGAAATGATCATTAGGATAATTTTTGTGCTATAGAGTAGAAGACCAGATTATTTTAGCTAGTCTTAGAGAAAGACTTACTAACCCAGAAACAGAAACTTTTAACATTCCAGGATTCGATAACCCTGTGAAGGTTGTCGCCTTGTTCTATGTTGAAGGAAGTGAAGACGATAAAAACATTTCTGAAACATTAGTTGTTTTTTTAGCAAAAATGATGATGTTTCTGTTAAGTTGTATCATGTCAATTTATAAAAGACCAAATGAAGTAAAGAGTAGATTGGGTAAGAGCTGGTATCGAAGAAGAATTAAGAGTATTGTTTGCGAACAAGGAGCAGGTCAAGAAGAAGTTGATCGTTTTTTGGACTAGAAGATTTGCAAACACTTATAAGGTTTTTGGCACGGGTAGACTTAGGTAAAATTCAAGCTGGAGAGCTAATTAGGGATATACTTGCACTTCAATTAAGATTTTCATTTTAGTTTTTAACAAGGACTAGAAATTGCTTAAGCAGTTTTGAGGGCTATTAAGGTTAGTAGTCTGTAATATTGCTTAGCTTTTTAAACTATAATATCAACGAAAAAGGTGACATGCTTTTTTGTTTTTTGTTTTTGTTTTTGAACATAAGAACATAAAAAAACTCTAAATTCTGTAAAATTCCCAAGACATCTTAAGACCTTGAGTATTATTTTTCTGTAGATGAAATTGGGTATGAAAAAAGTTATTCCTACTTCCTGTTTATCACTATTGTAAATTTATTGCCATCATTACAGCTGACCAGATTATAGTTTTAGATTCTTTCAAAATAGAAAGAATTTATAAGTGGCTATCTTAGGGTATTCCGTTAAATAAAATTGAACCCTTTTCAAAGTCAAGTTTTTTCAAAAAGTTTTTAATTTTTACATGATTTCTATTAAACAAAATTAACAAAATTTTAAGGTTTTTCCTTATAATTCCCGATTCCCCTCAATTATCCACACAAATTCTCCTTTTGAGGTGATTTTGATGTGGGCTAGATCGGCTACAGTCCCCACCCAGTTTTGTTCAAATAATTTGCTAATTTCTCTACTAAAAGCTACTTTTCGTGAACTATTTAAATAAGTTTGCATTTCTGAAATCAGTTTTTCTGTACGATGAACAGACTCATATAAAACTACTGGATATTGAGAATTTTGAATTTCTTTCCACAACTTTTGTCTACCTTTTTTGGTTGGTAAGAACCCAAGAAATAAAAATTCTTTAGTTACTAAACTCGAATTGACCACGGCTGGAATTAAAGCTGTTGCACCGGGTAGAGTCGATATGACAATTTGTTTTTGCCGTGCAAGTCTAACTACTTGAATAGCGGGGTCACTGATACCGGGAGTGCCAGCATCGACTACTAACAAGATTTTTTTGTCGGGATCTAGTTTACTTTGTTCCAAAACTTGATTAATTTCTGAAATGTTAAATTTACGATTTTTGAGGATATTCACGAATTTTGGTCGATTATTTACTTTCAGGTGAGCTAATAAAAGGGCAGTATTTTTACTGTTTTCGGTAAGCATTATTTCAACCTCTTCAAATAATTTTAAAGCTCTCAGTGTAATATCCTCTAAGTTACCTATTGGTGTTGGCACTATGTATAACATAAATTACTTATATATAGTCAATTCTAAATTCCCTATTTCTAGTTTCAGTATGAACCACAAATTGTTTTCTAACCTCGCTGTAATAAGCAATAGAGAAAGTTTCCCCGTTAGAAACGGAGGCGTACAGATAACATTTAGAAAATTTTTCACTACCAAAACGAAAATTACAACTACTATAACCTTCTGAGTATTTGGTTTGGTCTGGAGGTATTGGTAATCTTTCTAATCTATTAAAAGGTACAGGTCGATTGATAAAATCTTGACTATAAACGCCCCAAGGATCTTTAGGAAAGTTTTGATCTAAAATGTAAGCATGACGATCTAGCGGAGTTTGGCCTGTGAGGTGTCGCCTGAGAGTAAACTCATAGTCAACTTCGTTGATAATTGCACTAACTGAAACTGGATAAGACCTTTTGATTTCTACATTGCTACTATTTTGGTAGTATAGCCTTAAAGCTTCAATGACTTGCTGGATATGATATTCCTTTTGGCGATCTCTATAATGGTCGATAAAAGTAAAAACAGATAGCACCAACATCACCACTATAGGTGTCAAAATCATTAAAAATTCGATAATTTTAGTTCTTTTTGTGGTTACCTTAAAATTATCCTTAGGGGGAATATAATAAAGACTAGCCGGATCGTTAGAGTTGTTATAGTTGTTGTATTGAATATACGAAGATTGGTTTGGATGCATAAAAACAATATTTATTTTGAGTTTGCCCAAACTTGGTACAAGGAGTAGCAAACGAGCGTAAGTAGACCGGTCCATATATTCAGTTGTTGCGTTTGTTGAAGTGATAAAGTCATAACGATGATAGCAGAACTAATACAACTTTGTCCAACGATTTTGTTAACTTGACTGACTGTGAGAATTTCTTTCTTAATAGAAAGAAACCACCAAAAACCAATTAGTGTAATAATACTTACAAAAAACAGGAACAAAATGGCTAAGAAGACAAAAACATAGTTGATATTTTCTGTTGGATCAATAAAAACCAACATACAGCAAATTCCAAAAAAACTAGCTCCAGCAGTAATCAAAAAAAGCCTTTGTAGTGAAATTGTATATTCTACCGGGTTCATTGTGGTTTCGATTTGTTGTTGAATTATAGTCAGTTCAACCTAAACTGAGGTAAAAGTATAGAATTTTATTGACTTAATTGTCAAAGTTTTTGCAAACAAAAATTTAAATTTTTCACCACTTTTTGTGATATTGGCTTACAAAGCTAGTATAGTTAGAATTCTGAATATTTGGTAACTTTGGGTGTGAGTTAATACTATCATTTTGTAAATTTCTTGAATTTCGATAACAAAACTTTTTATTTTTATAGTAATAGATATATCTCCAAACCTCCTCCAATTTTGTTTTCTTACGACTAAGTTAACCAAAATGGAAGTTTAAACCGCCGGAGATAAATAAAATGTTAACTTTTTTAGAATATTTTAGGAATTTTGGTCTTCTGAAAGGTTAGTTTTTGTGGCTAGATCTTGCCTATCCAAGGCAAGGAGCAAACCTAGTAGTATAAAAATAGGCATAATGTAAAGTGGGGAAAAGAACAACCATTGAATTAAATAGGCAATCAAGCTTAATAGAAGTGATACTCTAAGAGTTATATTTGGTGTCTTCCAATTCTGGATATTTTTGAGTTTTTTAATATTTTCCCAGAGTAAGTACAACCATAAACCTAAAAATAATGAAAGAGCTAAGAACCCGTGTTCAAACCAAATTTCTAAGTAAATATTGTTGATTACTACACTATTTACATCTCTTCCTAAAAATTTTAAAGAAAAAGAAGCTATGGGAGCAAATTGCCCCGAGCCAGTGCCTGTAAATATAAAATCTGGTAAAAACAACAAAGCTGATTGGATATACATATCTCTTTCAACTGAAGAAGGGCTTTTACCGACCATCGTGTCAATAAAATTTCTGTTTATTTCTAAGATGGCATCGCCAAAACTTGGCCAGATTAAACTTAATGTGACTACTAAGATAGTACCTAAAATTACAGAACCAGTTACAAACTTAACTAATAGCCAGTCTTTATACTTTAATATAGCTAAAATAAACAAAATAAAGAAAATTATTACCATAACTAAGAAAGCGCTTTTGGAATAAGTCATAGCAAAAACGAGACCAAAAAATAATAACAGGACCAAATTAATCAACTTATAGTTTTGTAACCAATTTATGTTTTTTAGTTTTAAAAATTCAAATAATCTTTGATTATTTAAAAAAGCTACAGCAAAGAAGATTATGGGGAAAAACAAACCTCCGGCAAACAGTAATGGTTCTAAGAAAAAAGAATGTACCCTAGGAATGCCAAAGACTACTTTCGTATACTGCCATCGTAATAAACTAAATTCACTAAAACCTAACATATCTGCACCAAACTGGTAAATAGCAAAAATGGAAGCAAAAATCATTGAAAGTATAAGCAACTTAACTTTGTCAAAAATATTTTTAGCGTAGTGTGAAAGCAAAAAAGTTGCCCCAAAAACCAGTATTATACCAAGTGTGAACTGTAAAAAACGACTAAAATTAATTACCAGAAACCAACTTGGTAGAGACACTAAAAAGAAACCAATAGCCCAAAATACAAAAAAATTTATTTTTTGGGACATAAGCTGGTTGTCCTTTTTTATAAACAATAAAAAGACTAGAAATAAACCTATTAAAACAAGCACTTGGCTAATTCTAAGATTTGCCAAGTTGCCTAAAAGTGAAGGAAAGCCTTGAAAAGGAAAAGATAAAACGAGTAAGCTGCAAACTTTATCCAGCCAATGATATTCTACTTTTTGGTATACAAAGTAAGTAAGTAACACAAACAGGCTGATACCTAAAATTCCCAGAAAAATAAGATCTATCTCCACAAACATATTTGTGTGGTATAAAATTTTAATTTTGGATTAAGTCAAATTTCTTTCTTTCACTCTAAAATTTTGGAGAAACTTACCACTTGATTGATTATGTGTAATTAAAGATATTTTGGGTATGATTTAGAGAGTAGTAAATATTGGGTAACGGTCCAGAACCAAGTCCGTCCCGAATCGTTAGGTTTTGTGTATTGTGTTTTAAATTAAATTTCAAAAACCATTTTATCAAGAGTCACTTCTACATCTACTGGTTCTGATTCATATTTAAAAGCCTCAAAAGTTACACTTGTTCTTTTTAAGATTGTTATTTTGATTGTATCGCCCGGATTAAAACTTAACAAAGCCCTTCTTAAAGGAGATAAGTTGTTTCTGGTTTGCTCTATTTTCTTGCCATTGATTGCTAGAATTATGTCACCTTCACGAATATTTGCTTTGGCAGCAGCTGAATTTGGTTCAACAGCCCTCTGTCCAGTAGGAGCTATAACTAGTTCACCATAGTTTACAGGAAGCCATTTTTCTTGACTGCTTAAAATTGGAGTAATCGTTCTAGAAAAAATACCCAACTTGGGCCTTTCTATAATTCCATTTCGTCTGTAAGAATTTAAGGCCGAAACAATTACATTAGAAGGTATGGCCAAGCCAATATTTTGAGCATCTCGTGTACCAAAAGTATTCATTCCTACCACTTGTCCGGCAGCATTAAACAAAGGTCCTCCTGAATTTCCACGGTTGATAGCAGCATCAGTTTGAAGCAACCCATCAGCAAAAACTGGTGAGTTGGTACATTCGTCAATTAAATTGGTGTTTAGACTGCGAGAAAGTCCAGATATAATTCCTTTAGTTACAGTGTTTTCTAACTCTCCTAAAGCATTACCGACAGCAATAACTTCAGACCCAAGCTTTACAGCATCAGTTGAGATAAAAGTAACTGGAATCAAGTTGCTTGGGGGATTAATTATTCTTAGAATAGCTATGTCGTAGATTGGATCTACTGAAAGTAGTTGTAATTTATAAAGTTCATTATTCTGATCTGTAGCTACAATTTCAACTGTATTTCCAAACTGACATTGAGGAGAGATAACATGTTTATTAGTAACCACAAGCCCGTCATCGCTAACTATAAAACCACTACCAGTAGCAATCCCAAAAGACCCACTAATGTTGGATGGGTTCTGAACAGATATAGACAAAACCGAAGGTAACACCCTCTCTACCACTTCAACGGTGGTTATAGCATTACCCGGTTCAGCAAAATTAAAAGGTGAGAAGCTTTTTGGGTCAAAACCATCCGGCTGAGCAGGGGGTTCGATTACAGTTTTGGATGATGGTTTTTGACTAGTTTCTTGTTGTTTACTCTCCAAGTACCTGTTTAAAACAGAATTTTGAATAATAATTTGAGAAAACTGACTATTTGGAAAAGCTAAGATAACTATTAGTAAAACTGAAACTACAAGCACTAATACCACCCCAAAAACCTTCACTAATCTGATAAAGAGATCTTTCCCCTTTTTTTCCTGATTCTTAAGTTGTATTTTGTCTTGTTCAGAGTTTGTTGTTAGTTTGCTTGATTCTGTAGAATTTTGAATGGAAAACTGTTGTGGTGTAGGTGGATAAGGGGGGTAAGTGTAAGAAAAAAGATTGTTGTTTAAATTAGTAGCATTTTGACTTTGTTGATTTTGGTTGTTAAAATCATTTTCCAAACTCATAGCGAGATAGGTGATAAATTTACATAAATCCACATGGATAAGATAAAACTTATAGTTTGTTTTGTCAAACAAACTTTGCTTATTATCAAGTGTCAAAAAATTTGACTATAACAAATAAAATTTTTAGATAATTTTTAGATAATAGATAAACCACAATCTTCACCGCTAATAACCGTCCTAACTTTCGTTACTAAAACTTGGAATTTTTCAAATTTTTGTGATTTTTTAGGTCTCATTTAGGTCTCAACCTAATCAGAGTTTGGTTCCTTATTTAATTCATCTATTTCATTTATTAATTCATTTACTATTTGTTCAATTTTCTGTATATCTGTATAAACTTCAATGATCCAATGTTTGGGTTTTCTTTCAAAAATTTTAGTACTTCTTGATGCAGGTTCAAAGTTTTTTGTAGATTTTCTAGTGTTAACAGTCCTCTATCATTTAGTATCCTTTTATAGAAATCTGCTAAATTGCTAAATTTAATTTTGCCCAAAACAAATACCAGAGCTGGGGTGGTTGTTGTTTTTCAGCTGCCTTAATGATCATTATTATATAGTCTTT
>CAKZLR010000067.1 GCA_937127165.1 uncultured Candidatus Peregrinibacteria bacterium | reverse complement strand
ACAATCAAGCTTTGTATATATCACTAGATGAAAGACAAGAGCTGTTTAATGTTGATTTATTAGAAGAAGCTTCTATCTCACATGGCTTTTTGTGGCTATTACAATATTTTCCTTTCCAAATCACCTACCCTAATCAACTAAAACAAATCAACGAACATGTAACCGTGACTGATAGCTTACAAACAGATTATTTTCAGGCCATAATTGCTGACCATGTACATGTTATCCAAAATATCGAGGCTTATAAGGGGAAATTGATTGTTTATTCAATGGGTAAGTTTTATTTTTGATCAAGACTTTAACAGTCAGATAACTTGTATTTTGATGCCTAAATTAGTCTTTAGATTTGCAGTTAACGATAACTTGCTCCAGTGGCTTAGTTTTTCTAAATCTTGCCGGAAATTCAAAGACACTTGCCTCAACCAAGCAAAACAAAGAAGCTTACACAAACCCAAGTTTGAGATTTTGTATGATGCCACAGTCTCGGACAACAACAAAAAACTAACTAAAAAAGCTAGTCTAGAAGTCGAACAAGCAATTTTTAATCAATCTGGATGGGAACAGACTCTGTCTAAATTAAATAGGTTAATGATTAAACCAAAGAATTAGATTGTTTTAGTGTCTTGATTGACCTTTTAAAAAATGTTTTCTACTTGCTTTAGACCTACTCTCTAGTTTTTTATAAATTTTTTGATAAATTAAAAATTAAATTTTATATTATACCTATGTCTGACTAAGTCTGAATGTAGCTAGTTTAGGGCTAGCTGATCCAAATCCAGGCAAAAAAACCTTTTACGTTAAGGATAATAATAATAGTAGTAGCAGAGGAGCGTATTTGCATGTTATATTATGGATCCTGTTGAACAGTCTAGAATAAATAATCAATTAAATCAATTGGCAATTACCCTTAAGGCTTTTTATGATAGGGCGTTTATCAGTCAAGAAATGGGACTGGTGGGATTACCTTTTCAACGGCAATGGTGGGCGGAGTTTGTCTATAGAAGATTTCAATCCTAAAATTCTAATTTTTAGAAATCCCCCTAGTTAAAATGATGGGACTTATCGTGGTTTTGGAGGGACTGTTTCCGTAGACAAAACAACTGGAAACATAGTTCTTAGTTTTGATGAAAATCAACCAAATTATTTTACACAACTTCCTATTTATATGGGATAGCTACGTATGATGATATAGAAACGTATAAATTCACTGAAATGACGCCCAATGGATTAGAAGAATATCTAGTTAGAGTAATACGTGGTGGCCTGGGGTAAACCAGCCAAGTTACAATTCGTTTGTGAATACAGTAAAATAGGTCATGAAGCCATTGTCACTGATGTTGAGTTTGGAAAAACTATTAATTTCTATATTTTAATTTAATAGTCAGAAAACCAGTGATTTACTTATATTCGCTTACAGATAAAAAATTTACACTTGATCTAGAATATCAATGTCAGATTATTTCTGAGTATCCTACTAAAGTAAATAAATTTATGAAGTGGTAAAGTGCTAGCAGAGGGTGAAATAGAAATAGCAAATAAGATTTATCCTCATTTATTTTAGGAAGGATTGCCACCTAATAACTGGTAATGGGATTTAACCGAAGCCTTTTGTGTTGCTCGAAGTGATTATACGACTTTTCTAGAAGATGTTTTAGTTAAAAGGATTAAATTAAAAAAGAAATGGCCGACTTTATTACTTATTGGTTACCAAATTACAAAAAAATGATTATTCTTTAATAACCTTTGCCCCCTAACAATACTCTAAACTAACCCAAATAAATATAAACCTCAACCCAATCAAATTATCCGTGTGTTCATGGTCTTCAAAAGCATCTTTAAGCTAGCCCAAACCAAAGAGTCAAAAATCATATCAATTTAAAAGCA
>CAKZLR010000066.1 GCA_937127165.1 uncultured Candidatus Peregrinibacteria bacterium | reverse complement strand
AACCCGTTTTTCGTTATACTCTAGCTAAGTTTATATGGTTTGTATATCTATCTTTAGATATCAAAATGTGTATCAAGTCACTATTTAATGTAGCTTGTGTGGCTTGTGTCAGTTTTTTCTTTTTATTTATTGTTTTTTATTGTATTTATTGTAGTATTCTTAATTTTTTTATTAAGTGGCTTCTTTGTTGTGCAACAACAAACTAATGCAGTTGTTGAAAGATTTGGTCGTTTCAAGAGAATCGCTAAGCCGGGCTTAAACTGGAGAATACCTTTAGTAGATAAAATTACAGGTAGAGTCAATCTGCGTATTCTACAATTAGATGTAGAAGTGGAAACCAAAACTAAAGATAATGTATTTGTAAGGATTATTGTTTCGGTGCAATATTTCGTCTCTCCAGACAATGTCTACAAAGCTTTTTATTCTCTTGACAATACCAATGTTCAAATAACCTCTTTTGTATTTGATGTAGTTAGAGCTAAAGTTCCCTCTATGTTATTAGACGAAGTATTTGAAAAAAAAGACGATATAGCTAATGCAGTTAAAACAGAATTAGCTAGCTTAATGGATGATTTTGGTTATACAATTCTTAAATCTTTGGTAACTGACATTAATCCAGATAACCAAGTTAAGGCTGCCATGAACGAAATTAACGCTTCACAAAGGTTGAGAGTGGCTGCTGCTGAAAAAGCAGAGGCTGAGAAATTCTTAAAAGTTAAAGCAGCTGAAGCAGAAGCTGAAAGTAAAGCTTTACAAGGACAAGGAATTGCTGGTCAAAGAAAAGCAATCATAGAAGGCCTAAGAACATCTGTTGATGATTTTCAAAAAAGCATTCCAGGAGCTAGTGCTCAGGATATAATGAATTTGGTTTTAATAACCCAATATTTTGACACTTTAAAAGAAATTGGCGGGCAGGCCAAAACTAATACAATCTTAATTCCCCATTCTCCGGGAGGAATGAAAGAATTTGTTGAACAAATTAGAGACACTATCATTACAGCTAACGAAGTTGGTAAACAAGCTAATGGCTAAGTTTTCTCAATTATCTCTATATACAGGGTCTTTTAAGTTTTTATGTATATATTAATGTATGTATTATAAATTATAATTATTTATAATTAAATTTTTAATTTTTTAATTAAATTTTTTACAAAAAAGCTTATTTCCAAGTTTTGTCTTGTATTCTTTAACGAAAGTTCGGAGATCTGTTTTTTAGCTTTTTCAAGGTTTTTGACAGAGATTTTTGCTAATTCTGTTTTGTCTTCTCTGATAGCTAGTTCGAGTGGTATAAAACCATTTTTGGTATAAAGATTTTCTAATTGTTGATTTCGAGGTAAGCCAACTTGTAATTATTTGTAGTTTCTCAATTTTAGCTGCTTTTCGAAAAAGACCAACATTTTTGATTCTATGCTTCTACCCCAAAACCTATCAGATAAGCAATACCATCAATACAACAGGTTTTGAAATTTACCGGACTATTATAACATACACCAACTACTAAATCTTTAATTACGGAAATATAATAAAGATTTTTACCCTCTGTTCTTACTAAGAAATCTGAATAAGTTTCATTATTTAAATATTCACACTGAATTTTGTAAGCATCTTTATAAAGATTTTCTGATATAACAAAAACATTTATTTTTATAGCATAAAATTAGAAATACTTGTCTACTTACCATAAAATATGTTCAAAATTTTCAAGGTATGTAAAAAAGAACTAAATGAAAATTTAAAAAGTATTGTATATAATAACTATGGATTTTTTATTTTGGCGTTTTGCGACTAAATTGAGAAATCGCTTAAAATTCTCACCTTTATAAAATATCGACTGTAACACTAACGAGTTGAATACTAGATTACACTAAATTCAACATTTTTTGTTGTTAAAGAGAGTTTTATTTAACGAAAATTCTAGTAAATCTAAGAAATTTTAAAAAGAATCGGTTTTAAAGTGAAAAAAGTTAGTCTTTATTATCAGTTAACACTCTTGAATTTGAACATAAAAA
>CAKZLR010000065.1 GCA_937127165.1 uncultured Candidatus Peregrinibacteria bacterium | reverse complement strand
TTATAATAAATATTTTCTTTTTATGTGATATAAAAAAGTATCTAAATTTTGATCTATTTTACTAAACATCCAATTACAATTAAGTTGCTTTTCATTTATATATTCTTCTAGATTTTTAACAAACTTAACTTCGCTCGACACATTAATAATGTGTTTGATGTATTCTACCTTTTTGCTTTCTGAATAAATCAGAGGTAAACAATAATGATTAGTAGTAATTTTTCTGATTTTAAAATCTTTAAATAACTCTTCTCTACTTGCATTTACTAGTTTAGTAAACTCAACTTCATCAATTTCTCCTTGAGTTAATTTGAGAACAATTTCTTTTTTATATGCAAGAGTAAAATCTTTTACTTTCTACACTTTTTGCTTAAATGATGATATTTCTTTCTTCATCACTAAAATTCATCACTTTTATATGTTTGAAATGGATAATCTTATCATGTTTACATCTTGCTTCGTTCGAAAAAATTAATATACTTTAGCGACTTAAAAGTTGTTTTCTATTGTTGTGCCAATGTAGTCAAGTTTCTTGGTAAACCAAAGCACATATAGCCAAACACAAAACGAAATCAATCCTACCACAAAAAATGACAAAGTATAATTCTTAGCTGAATCTATAAGAATATCTGTAATGAAAGGCAATTTTAAAAATGTAAACTCTTCTTTTGTTGGCAAATTTACAAGAGCAAACATTGCAGGTCCTACAGCCAGACCAAGCGAAAACATGCTTTCCAATACCCCAATTGCTACCCCTTGATCTTCTTTTCTGGAATATTTTATAAGCAAACTCGTGACAACTGGTCTACTAAAGAGATTTACAAAACCAAATACCACCATCATACTCCAAAAAACTATCGTATCCACAAATAAAGCTAAAATCAAAAAGTTCAAGGCTATTATTAAAAAAGTCCATTTTAACAAATTATTAAGTCCAAACTTGTTTGTAAAAATCTTAACTAAAGGTAAAAAAACAATGTTTATTAATCCGACTAGGATCAAAACATATGATATTTCCCTCTCCCCCATCCCAAAATTAACTTTGATATAAGGCTGAAAAGCTATCTGAAAGATTGCTATGGAGAGTGAGCTTATAAGATTTATAATCAAAATATCTCTCACAACTGGCATTTGAAAACCTCGATAAATTTGTAAAAATACAGTATCTATAAAATCTAATTTTTTAGTTTCTCGATTGAAATTTGTTTCTGGTAAAAATAATGCCGTTAAAATAGTAGCTACTAAAGCAACAAAAGCCGAAAAGAAAAACACAAAGTTATTCCCAAAAGGGATTATCAAAAGGACAATCACAGGCCCAATCAAAAACCCGATCCCAAAACTTGCCCCAAATAAAGCAAATCCCATAGGTCGATCTTTTTCTTTTGTCATATCAGATATGACTGCTTGAGCTACCGAGTTGTTGCCGCCAGTGATGCCATCTAAGATTCTTGCAAGAAACAACACCCAGACATTTGCTGCAAATCCTTGCATAATATTGGCAATGAAAGTACCAAATAAAGAGATTAAAAGTAAAGGTTTTCTTCCGTATTTATCCGATAATCTACCAATAATTGGTGTCGCAAAAAATTGTGCCAAAGCAAATGATCCAAACAAAAACCCAATTTGGCTATCATTTAGTCCAAAACTAGAAGCATATGAATATAATATAGGAATGATCGCCGCAAATGTTAAAGCATTAAGAAAGGAAATAAAGGCAATTATGTATAAGTTCTTTTTATTTTGTATATTTTCGTTTTTAGTTATAAACATAGTTTTAGTTAAACAGACTATTGAGCTTCTCCAACACTGTCAAATAAAAAACTTTAATACCTTTTAGTATAAAGCAGTTTAAAAAGTCTGATAAACAAGTCTTTGGTGTGGAAATTTATTTTATGATTTTATAATTCTTGATAAAAGAAAGACTCAAAATATTTTTAAAATATACTCTCCAACAGAACTTTTGTTTTTGGTTTCATCAAAACAAACTCCAGATTTCTTTTTGCTAAATGAGTGTTAGATTAAAGTCTATTAGGTATTTCATTCCCTTTTGTAGAAAATTAAAAGACAAAATTCGACAAAGCGCTCTCTAAATTGACAGAATAGGTCATAGAATAAATCGTCCCGATAAGCATGTTGAGAGTTTAAAACTGTTGTTTTAGAGAAAGTAGTCTCTTTGGTGAGTAATATACCATACAAATTATATCTTTTAACCTTGATTTTAGGTGTTTATTTTCCAGTTGTTGCAAAACATTTCAAAATCTTTGTCAGCTATACCTTTGGCGATGTTAAAAATATAGTTATCCGCTCTACCCGACAAATTAACTACTATAATTTTCTCTGAACTCATTTGTGGAGCTTGTTTGATAGTTTCAGCCACGGCATGAGCCGACTCTAAAGCCGTCAAAATTCCTTCAGTTTGTGCTAATATTCTAAAAGCTTCAACCACCTCTGAGTCAAAGACTTTGGTAACTTGCAATCTCCCGATCGAATGTAAATAGGCATGAATAGGTCCTATTCCGTTGTAATCCAAACCTGCAGCAATACCATCCACATCCTCTAATTGACCGTTATCTTTAAGTAAAAATAAGCTTTTAAAACCTTCGAAAATTGCTGTTTTAGCTTGTTTGGAAGCAATCCTACTAGCATGTTGTCCGGGATTTTCTCCCACTCCGCCAGCTTCTACTCCAATTAACTCTACTGTTTCGTCAGTCAAAAATTCGTTAAAAGCTCCAATAGCATTGCTACCACCACCAATACAAGCTATAATTTTGTTTGGTAGAATATCCGGTTTTTGTTCTAACTCTCTTAATTGTACTTTAATCTCTTGACCAACAATTTTTTGAGCCTCTCGAACAATTTCAGGAAAAGGATGAGGACCAACTACAGACCCCAGCATAAAATAAGCCTCAGGATCGTTGATCCATTCACCTAGAGCCGCATCAGCAGCATCTGTCAATTTTTGACTACCATTAGTCACAGGTATTACTTCCGCACCTAATTGTTTCATCCAAAAAACATTTGGATATTGTTTCTCTAGGTTTTTTTGCCCCATAAAAATCTTAGCTTGTAGTCCAAAAATAACACACACAGTGGCCACAGCTAGACCGTGCTGACCAGCTCCAGTTTCAGCAATTATCTTAGTTTTGCCTAGTCTTTTGGCAAGCATTGCATGATATACACAGTGATTAATTTTATGGCTACCGGTAAAATTATTACCTTCGTTTTTCAAATAAATCTTAGCCCCTCCTAATTTTTTGGTTAAATTTTTAGCAAAAATCAATGGCGATGGTCTGCCAATTAGATTTCGCCTATAATAAGCTAACTCTGCCAAAAAATCTGGATCATTTTTATATTTTTCGAAAGCCTCTTCAAGCTCTTCCAATCCCCGAAATAATACTTCGGGAACATATCGACCACCAAAATCTTGGTTTGGTCCATAAAATCCGTTCCGACAAACAAATTGATCAGCAGTGAACATAAATTTTAATTGATTTCTAGCAAGAAAGAAGCTACAAAGAATGTTTTGTCAAACTTTTGTATTCAAAATACTGTTTCTACTAAATTAGATTTACTTTTTTTACGAAAAATATTTTTTGAGCAGTTGGTTTAACTAAAAATCATTGTTTTAATTTTGTTTTTATATCTTTTTAGTGTGTTAATAGTACAAACTATTTAACATTTAAATTGATTTCTTTCTTCCCCTTTACTATTAAAGAATATAACGGTTGTTAAGACAGATCACTTAAATAACATTATAAGTAATTTAATTGTATAAGTTGACTAAGTTTCATACTTTGTTTTCAGCTAGCAGCTTTTTACTCAAAGCTTAGGTTTGAATTGTAAAAAACCCTCTTGTCTAAAAGCTTGCATGTTGGTTGTTTTTAGTCCGCAAGCCGCCAAAGTTGGTTAAACTACCGGTTAGAAGGTTTAGTTGGACTCTTGGGTAAGGAGTTGGTCCCATTTTTTACTTTTTAAATAAGAGACAAAACTACAAAATAAATAAAAAAATATGCCCATATTTTCAATCTAAACTAAAATTTTACTTGATAAACATGAAATCAAAACCAATTTTAGAAGATTACACAACCCACACCCTTCTTTTTATTTTAGATTTTGAATTTTAAAGAAAGAAAACAGTTTTTTCACAACGAAATCAAAGAAAAACAGACTTAAACTTAATTGTTAACCTTCTAAAATGACATTATTTGAAAATTGTGATTTATCTGACATTAACTCTAATTGTAGGGATTACGGAAGTTATTTTATGCCAACTTTAATAACTGAAAATAATGAACTCCAAATTGAAAGAGAAAGATGGAAAAAAGAGAAAAGAGGAAACAGGGTAGGAAACAAAGCAGAATATATACGAGTAGCTCAGCTAGAAATTCCTCAAATTATTAAAGAAATAGAAAACAGAAGGAAAGAATTTGCACAACTTATTGGTGACAAATATTCTCATCCTTTAGTTGTTGAGTTGGATGGTTTGTGTGGTTCTGGTAAAACTTCTATTTACTCGATTTTAGTAAATATGGGTTTAGTAGCTACTGACGATCATAATGAGGATCCAGAAATTTCGGCAGTTTGTTTTGCAAAAAAGGAAAAGTCTCAAACTAGAGAGGAAAAAGCTAGAGCTGGAGACGAAGGTGCTTTTAAGTTGGAATTGATTAAGTGGTTAAAAATATACGACCAACTTTTGGCTAGATTAGAAGGTATTAAATTTGTAAATCTGTCAGAAGACGAGCAACAAAAACTAATCACAGTCTATTCAACTAGAGGTGTGGTAACTTTAATTGCACACGCTTTTGCTAGACAAGCCAGAAATGAAGAAGCCTTTCCACAAGAAATTGCAAAATGGATGTTAAACTTGTTGAATGGTGGAGCAGTACCACTACCTGCTTTTTTTGGATTTATTTCTCCTGGTGATATTAGAATAAATCAGAACAGAATAATGCAAAGACAAGCTGAAAGAATTCTGGGTCACCCTCTCAGACGACAAGATATTGCTAATATTAATTTAGTTCTTGAAAAAATAAATAGTGTCACTTTATATAGAGAAGAAGATCAAAGAATGCATAATGCCTTACTAGTTTTATTAGAAGAAATGATGAATGAGGAAGGGTTTTACCCAAAAATATTAAATTCTGGAAATGTCTCTTCTGAATGTATAGCTAGAGAAATACAAGTATCTTCTCAAAGACTTTTTTCCGATCCTGAAAATTCCAAAGTTATTGGAAGAATTGGAAGAGTGTTTATAGCTTTTTTAGAAAAAGTAGCAAGTGGAGAAATAAATTTTGAAACTATCAAAAAAAGACTGGAACCAGAAAGACTAGCATTTACGGCAAAATTTTCAGCTTTAGAATATTTTAACCAATACCATACAAACAACTATGGTTTTGATTGGCTAGAATTTGAAAGAAATGAGTTAGCATGCGCAAATCCAGATAAATACAAAAGTAAATTTCCAGAACAATACAATCTTCTTAAAAAAGAGGTAACAGGTGGGTTAGATATAGTTATTCCTTATAGAAATGGATCTGTTGAAAATTTAGAACAAACTCTTACAAATCTAGCCAGATCTTTTAATCAGCTTTTATCATATCTGCATGAAGAAGATCAAAATAAAGTAAAATTAAATATAATTATTGTTGATCAAGAGTCAGATACACCTGTTACTACACAAAAACAAAAATTTGCAAATCTGCTCTCAGAAAATATTAACAAAGGTATTTTTAGACTTCGAGTCGTGAAAACAAAAAAACACCCTAAATATAATTTTGATGTAGATGCCTGTAGAGCCGAGGGGGTTAAGTATACAGAACTACAAAATACTCTTTTTTTGGATCACGAAGTATTTATACATCCAGAAACACTTGTTAGATTTTACAAAATCATTGCTAAAACCAAATTTGTTCAAGGTTTGGAAGCTATTACCTGCTGCTCTTCGACTGTAGACAAAGTTGCTCAATATCAATTAAAAATAGCTTTAATAAACCAGAGATCTGGAGAAACAATTGAGGTTACAAAAGATTGGATGATAAATATTTTGGAAGTAACAAATTATTTAAGAAATATTGGAGGTTTATGGACAGATGAATATGGTTCAAGACCAATTTATAACTTTTTAAGGCCAGGAATTCACCTACTACCAACTACTATTTCTAGGCATGCATTTACAACAAATTTTCCAATAGGTGGTTACGGAAAAGAACAAATAAAGTATCTTGAAATTTTTATTACAAACAATGGGAAAATTTTTGTAATTGTTGATCCAAATCCAAACACTAGGGTTTATACAATCAAAGAAGAAGGTCTTGAAGATCACCAAAAAAACCCGGACAAACAACAAGAATTAAATGAAAATGCAAAGTATGAAGTATATCTTCTAGAAAATACAACAGTACTAATTGTCCAACTCCCCGATGGGACTGTTAGATTCCAAGTTGCTAAGCAAAATTAAACGCTACGTTTGAAGTTGGTAGGTTACTAAAAGCTAGTCCAAATACTAACCCTCTTGTACAAGAGGGTGTACGTTGGTACAAACAAGCTTTAGCTGGTGAACACCAAGCAAAGCCTGAAACATTGATGAATAAAAAGATAGTTAGTTCCGAATCACTTAAATATTTTTTGCTAAAATTCATAGTAGAAATAATAAGTGAACCAACACAAAAACTTCAAAAAGATTTGCAAGAAATTTTAAATACACCAAATTTATTTTCAATAAAATTGATCATTTTAAAGTTAATTTGGTTACAAAAAAGACACCCTGAATTTCAAGTGGAAATTGAAACTATAATATCAAATTTTAGAATTTTGGAGAAGTATGAAAAAGAAATTCTGGAATATTTAGGTATTCAAAGGCTACAAGCTGTTGAAAAAATAGGCAGAATAAGACCTGATATCATAATCACCACTATAGTTAGAAACAATTTAGAAGGTATAAAGGAAATTTATCAAAATATTTGCCAGCAAAAAAGAGATTTTCCTATAGCTTGGGTAATAGTAAACAATGCTTCAACAGACAAAACCAGACAATTTTTGGATCAAATAAAACAAGAGGAATTTATAGTGGTTTTGGACTCAAACGAAAAATCTGGTTGGCCTGTTTTTGCTAGAAATTTCGTTATAAATTTTATTGCTTTGCTTTTACAACAAAAGGCTATAGATGATACTGTTTTTGTAGGAAGAGTTGATAGTGATGATCGGTTAGCTTATATTCATTCGCTTGATGATTTTAGAAGATTACTACGTAGAACGAATTATCCTGCTGAAGTAGTAGGTAAAAGTATAATAAGAAGGGATGATGGAGATGTGTTATATCCATCTAACTTAAGACCAGATGATCCAACAATTTTCTATCCTTGGCAAATTCTTAATACTGGAATAAGTAGTATTGCCTCATTGATTAGAGCAGATATTTATACCAGCTCAACTTTACCTAAAATACCAACAATTGAAGACAGTTTCAGTAGAGTTTTGTTTGAAATTATTCACAAATTGGGTGAAAATATCGTTTACGACGACCAAATTTTTTTTATTATTAAAAACGAGCAAGGAGACAATCCAAATAGATCCTCTAAAATGGGAAAGGTAGAAGTTGAAAATAAGACAAGTATTAATGTTGGTAATTGTATTTTTAAAGGTTTAAGAGCTGTTTACTTTGAAATTATTGTAGAAATTACCAGAATGCAATTAACAGGAGAACTTTAAAAAAAGTATTAACTCTAATATAAAATTATAAAAAACTTTTACTATTTATATTGTTTTTGTTACTAAATTTAAATTTTAAATCCGAATTCTTAATCTCACCACAAGAGCTGAATACCTAGCAAGTATTGCCCGTTACCAGAAAATTGTAAATTTATAAATTTTTTAGATTCACCCAAACAGTTAAAATAATTTTTGTATCTATATCTTAAAGTAGTCAAACTTAATCTAAGAGTCTAACGAACATCCCCATTTGTATACAAAAATGCAAGAAAAATAAGTAAGTATTGACAATTTGATTTGTGTTAGAT
>CAKZLR010000064.1 GCA_937127165.1 uncultured Candidatus Peregrinibacteria bacterium | reverse complement strand
GAAATGAGAAGTGACGGACCTCTTATTTGCAAAGATAATTCAGTAAGATTGTTGACGAAACAATAAGCCAATTTTTTAAAAAAAATCAATTTTAAGCTTCAAGTTTTAATTGACATCTATTTTTGAAATATAGAAGATCAAAAAATTTATTTTTCAAATAAAGTTACATTCACATTTATTTCAATATGAAACCATTGCCTTATCGACTATTAGATTGTGGAGATAAAGAGAAATTAGAAATGTTTGGTCAGTTTAAGCTAGTGAGACCATGTCCTCAAGCCCTTTGGCCAAAAAATAAACCAGAGATGTGGAGTAATGTGGACAGTGTTTTTATAAGAACTAGCGAAGAAAAAGGCTACTGGAACAAACATAACCACAACATACCAGATAATTGGCAAATCACTTCTGCTAATGGACTAATATGGCAAATTGAACTAAATCAGTTTGGTAATGTAGGAGTTTTTACAGAACACTGGTTGTATGCGGACAATCTAGTGAATTTTTTCCAACCAAAAGGTAAAATTCTTAATTTATTTACTTATTCTGGATCCAACTGTGTAATTCTTGCTAAGAACGGTTTTAGTATAACGGTAGTAGATTCTTCTAGACAGGCTCTAAGTACTTATAATCAAAATCTACAAAACAACAAAATCTCCCTAAAAGGTCAAAGATTTATTCTAGAAGATGTTTTTAAGTTCATCCGCCGAGAGGTTAGAAGAAACAGCCAGTATGATGGAATCATGGTCGACGCTCCAAGCTATGGACGAGGCACTAAAGGTGAGATTTTTAAAATAGAAGATGATTTAGTAGAACTAATTCTCACTTGTTTTAAACTGCTTACTCCTAAAGGTAAAATGATTTTGACTTTACACTCACCCAGATTCACCCCCAAAATTTTAGAAATTCTTGTTAGCCAACTGTGTAAAGGAAAAACTGTGGAAGTTTCTGAAATAGTACCAATTTGCGAATCTGGAGTTGGTTTGCCTAGTGGTTTTTTAGTAAAAGTATTTTAAGTTAGGATACTTCTATAAAAATAGAATTTCTGGCCGAACAAAAGTTAAACGTCTCGAAATCGACTCTATAGTTTATCATCAAACTTATTCGAATTAAAACTAACCATAAAAAACTTTTAACACTTGGTTGATATCCGCTGTAACATCTTGTATGCTTTTTCTAGCATCAATTGTAAAGATATTAGCTTTTGTTTTGAGTTGCAAAACTAGTAATATATTGGCAAAATTCCCATAAAGATTTTCGTAACCTGCCATAATTTTGACTTCATCCAAGTCATCTTCTCTTTGGTAGGGTTGTTGTCCAGGCAAACATTCTCTTAAAGCAGCTTCAAAAGACGGAAAAGGATTTGGATTTTGAGGAACAAACCAGCGATTTTTTGCCCGCTCTAGGATGTATTCTTTGGGTAAAAATAAGTTAAAAATACAAGGAACGATATTATACTCATTAAATAATTCAGCTTCTAGTTCGGCTTCTTTAAGTGTTCTACCGGCTCCGTCTAATACTAATTTTCCACCATTTTCTAATGTCTGCACAATTTTTTCTTTTAAAATAACCATCAAATCTTCAGCATCTACAGGCTGTCTTTGAGATAATCTTTGATTCAGTTTGCTAGCAAATTCAGCTTTATCTTTTTCAGTTGGGTGCCCCAGATATTTTTGCACAAAACTCCTAAGCTCAAATCCAAAATCTAGCTTGGAATATTCTGGATGATTATCCAAAAAAATTTTAGACTGAGTACCCTTTCCCGAAGTTGGTGGTCCAAAAAACATTATTAAAGGTGGTAAATTACTTGATGACATGTATAAAGTAGAATTAATAGTTTTTTTCTAAAAAAGTAACAATTTGAGCAAAAATAGACTCGATCGAGTCGTTGGCATCAATCTCTAAAATCTTGGTCAGATTGTTACTCCCGTAAATATCTAACACGGATTGTCTATTAGACTCGTATAAAACGTAATATCTGTATTTGAGAGTTTCAAGATCAATATCATCTGGTCTTTTAATTGGCTTTTCACCACTAGTACCAGAAGGCACATAGGAGCGGCCCTCAATACGTTTTAAACTAATCTCAAAAGGTAAGGTAAAATGAATCAAACAATTGGACAAATTATGTTGTACCAAAAAATCAGAAAGCCATTGAGCTTCAGCAGGCAAACTGCCGGGTTTGTCCATAACAAGCGACTGGTCGGAATTCTGCAAAGCAAAAATAATTCTCTGTTGTAAAATATACATCATATCTTCAGTTAAAATTGGCATACCCCTAAGCATATACTCTCTAACTCTTTTAGCTCTTTCTTGGTCGCTACTTGTAGTATCTTCGGCGTGTTTAGCTACAAAATCTCTAAAAGACTCACCCCAAAAAATACTTTGTAAACCAAATCTGGCACACAAAAGCCGAGTCTGAACATCCTTTCCGCTTCCTGGGGGCCCATAGAGCATTATCAGTTTGGGTAGTTTGTGAGTAGACATTTAACTTAAAAGACCAAGGACTAAAAAATTATTTACTGTCAAGTTTGAAAACTACTTTTTCTCTCAGATTTTTTTAAAAAATAAGAGTATTTCCGTTACCCCTCCCTAAAAATTTTAATTTTTACTACTTAAATTAGCTGATTAAGATACTTTTGAGAGGAATGTATAATTAAGAAAATTTATCCTACTATCTGTTTAAAATATAAAAATTGATTATATACTTTTACCCCACCTAATATAAAAGTTTTTAAAATTTCTTTTAATTAAGATAAGAGCTCAAGCAAAACTAAACCAATAGACAAAATTGACCAACCGTAAAAATAATTATTTTAGTTACAATCAAACTTTTAACTCAAAAGCTACAAATTTTTTAATCAAAGAATAAGATCTCTTTCAAAATACCTATGACAGTTTATTGGAGTATTAGCAATTTTCATACCAAAATTCAACAATTTGTCACAATTGGAGTCTTTGATGGGGTACATTTAGGTCATCAACATATCTTAAAACAACTAACAAACTTAGCTAAGTCACATAATTGCCAGTCAACAGTTTTAACTTTTGATAAAAATCCTTTAGAAATTCTTAATCCAGAAAAAACTCCTCAACCAATAACAACTTTACAAAAAAAAATTGAACTACTTAGGCTTCAAAAAATAGATAATCTGATAATTGAAAGTTTCTCCAAACGATTTGCAGAAATTACAGCTAAAGACTTTGTAACTGAAATTTTAGTAAAAAAGATAAATATGAAGGGTATTTTAGTGAGCCTAGATTTTAGATTTGGTAAAGATAGACTGGGTGACTGTAATTTACTCACCAATCTTGCTAAACAACACAATTTTACTGTTTACCAAACAGGTTTACTCAAAATTAAGGGACAAATCGTTAGTTCAACACTTGTTAGACAACTAATACAAAATAAGAAATATAAAAAAGCTTCAGCCTTTTTAGGCTGGGACTATGAAACTTTTTCTAACTGTTAAGACGAAGGTTTTAATTTTTTGAGATTTGATCTAGTTTTCTCAGGTTTATGCCCAAGTAAAAGCTGATTTTGCTGGTTGGATAAATACTTAATGAGATCGTTTTGTCTTTCAATTATTTTGTTTTGTTTGTCTAAAATTTTCCAAAATTGCCACCCCAAAAAAGCAATCAAAACAAGCAAAAGAGGATCAAATTGAAATCCGGGCAAACCAGCAATAAAAGTAACCAAATAATATAAAACCAAAACAGCTAAAACAAGTAAACAAGTTTGTCCAACAACAATGAAAATTATGTTTTTGTTTTCCCGAATATATGCCACGAGTTTTTCCATAATAAATCTTAAATCGAGGAAAATTATGATATAAATTTTTATTTTGGTCAAAGTTTAACCAGATTATTTGTTTTAAATAGGAAGTCCTTACAACATTTTGCAATTGGCACAGTTGTCTTTGACTATTTTAGTTATTTTAGTTATTTGAGCCTTTCATAGTATTGACTTACTATGCAAAAATCACAGTATAAGTTTATTGTTAATAATTTGAATTTGAACAAAAAAATAGTAAATATAATTATTTTGTTATTTTTACTCTTTGGTTTTAGTGTTTCTGTAGAGTCTATTTATTTTGGTAAACCAGAACCTAGTTTTAGTTATCCATTTGCTGGGTTTATAATAGTGGAAGTTGATAATTCAAACTTGTTAGAAGATAAATTTGTAATTTGTGGTGCAAATTTTGTTTCTCCTGTCCATGTAATCACTGCAGCCCACTGTGTGCAAAATGCTAAATCAACAGCTGTTAGTATTGGCTACTATAACGAATCTATTTTTAGACAAACTACCACAAGAAACATTCTCAGAATTCCTCTCAACTACGATGCTTCAATGTTTGAAAAGGGGAAAAGAATTTTAGTAGAAGATATTGGTGCTAGTGATATTGCACTTGTAGAATTAGATAATCCTGTAAATATTGAAAAATATGCTCAACTAGCAAAACCAACAAAAGGTTGTGAATATTTTGTAGTTGGTTATGGTCAAAATGAAGCTGAAAACACAAAACTTCACGAGAGGCGGGGAATAGATGTCTGTATTGATACAATAAATTTAGAAAATTTATTAGTCAGTTTTCCAAATGGTGGTTTTTTTTGTAATGGAGACAGTGGTTCTGGTTTATATCGTAAAGGCACTAATGAACTAGTTGGAGTTGTTAGTGCTTTAAATAGTGAAAATAGCTGTAAAGATGCCGATTTATATATTGTTACAAGAATTGATGCTAATTGGGATTTTTTAAAACTATATTTAGAAACTACCAACGATATTCTACCTAATCAAAATCTTCCATTTGTTGCCTCTGAAAATAAAGAAGGATTTAGAAATACATCTGTAGAAAAGGTTACAGATAAGGAAATAATTATAGCCCTATTCATAATTTTGGGAATTTTTATATTTTTCTTTATTTTGGTAGTTTTAGTAATTACCTTATTGATTGTTATTATAGCTAAAATAAAAGATAAATAGAGCATCAAAATAACACAAAACGTTAAAACAAAAAAATAATAAAGATTAGCAAACAAATATTTAAATTTCTTAGTCGTAAAATATTGCAAATTTCATATCAATTTAGTGCTGTTGATCTAATATAAAAATATTAGGAAGTATGTTTTAATTTAAGTTATATTTCCGACCTATTTTATTGATTTAAAATAGCGGTTACAGAATAACTTTTTTATACAAAGCGAAATAGTTCCAAAACTAAAAATAACAGCTTTTTGATATAATCTATCTTTTGAGATAAAAAGACTCACTCGAGTTTGAGTGAGTCAAATTTCTGGTGAGCTTATATTAAAACTAAGAAACTTTCAATGTATCACACAGTATTGGTAACGCATCAAACCTCTTTTGACTAGTGCACAATCATTAACTCCAATAGAACAGCTTTTACAATTTTTTATATATCAAACAATCACAACATTAACTTTCTCAAAAAATATCACAGTTTCTAAAGCTTCTTTAACCCCCACCAGCATCGCTAAATTTTGTTTGGGCTAAATTTTTCTAGGCTGAATACCAATTTTTACTTGATAACAAAAACATCAGATTCAATTTTTTTGCAATCATATAATATCATATTTATTTTAGCATCGGATTTATTGGAGAAATTCAAAATTCAAAGAGGCATCACTACCTTTAGTACAAGCACTACGAAACAAGCATAAGTTTCCTTATCCACAATTTTAGCTTTAAAAGCTAAAGGATATTGAAAAAAGTCTAGAAACCTTTGCTATTATCAGCAAAATTTTACAAGTTCTGAGATGGAAGAACTAAGATTTCTACAATACTCCAACCTCGTCATCTCCAGGTGCTGGCACTGACTCTAGATATTGTTGAACTTTTTTCCGATCAATTTCAGCTGCTTGCTCGGCAGTTAGTTTTGATAAGTTTATAACGCCCTTAGACAAAACATTGATAGCTGTAGAATCAGAATTAGCATGATTATTCATAACGTACCAATAATTCCCAACCTTAAATTCAATCAAAATAATAGTCGATGCTGGAGTAGGCAAGAGTTGACCATTTTCATCAGCGTAAGATTGTTCTGGATATCTTATCTCTGTGTACTTACCAGTAACCTGAGTCCCAGATAGGTTAACCTTAACAGATTTTTGAGTAACTACCTCAGAATCTCCATATAACCAAATTTGATAGTTTGGTTGCTCATTATATATATTTACATATAAACTCTCTTGAGAGTAAGAAGCTACAGGCACAGGATGTTGTTCTGACGCATATTCGTCTTTATCTTTATAGAACTCTATCCAAGGGTTAAAGTCAGGATCGTTGTAATAGTCATGGTTATTCCTATTCCAAAGAATATGGTCACTTGCCCAAGCATATTCAAAGCCAATTTCGGGAGAATAATAAAAATCATACTTAGTGATAAAGTTAGCTACAGTCATTTCTTCGTCTGTTGGATAATAAATTTTCACTTCCTTAATTTCGATATTGCCTATTTCATTAAAATGAAAGAAGTCTTGAATAGGTTTATCTCTATAGGTTTTGGATACCAAGTTTTTAAAAGAATATTCCAACTCTCCGTTCACATAAAATTCACTTAAGTACACTACCATTTCTTCTTGATCAACATAGTATTTTGTAGAATATTTATCTGTAATCGGCATTATGGAAAAATCTTTTGATACTGTAACATCAGTGCTACTAGCATCTTGTGTGGTTTCTTGTGAATCTAAAACATTTTGGTACATTTCTATGACTTCTATAACTCTCAAATTTTTACCATCTACGAGCTGCATTCCATGATCCACCAGATTGTTATTTTTTGAATCAAGCAAAAACTTAAGGAATTCTAGTTCAGTATTTTTTGGTGACCACTCACTACCATCACCCACTCCCACTCCAAAGCCAAGTCCACTAAAGTATTTTGGGTTGATGTGTATTTCTTTAACAGCATATTTACCACCCATATAATTTATACTATACTCTGGAGTGTCTAAACGGAAATAATCAATCTTCCCATCGATATAAGTTACAGTTTTTAAATAATTCGCACTCATCCAACTTTTTGTAATTAATGGCCTAGATTTATCCAAATTTGGATTTGAATGATAGCCTTTCTTAAAATATTTTGTTTCAGTCTCTGTGTAAAAAACCACATTATCTTTAATTTGTTCTCTTTCCAAGATTTCTTTGGCTTTGTCAGCATCCACAATTATGGTGTTATTATCGCGACTAACAGATTGAGTAAAAGGAGCAGAAGTAGAATTCTTTGCTTGTGGCTGGTCTGCTGTAGCTATGGCTTCTTGTAAAGTGCTAAGAGCAACACCATTACTTAGTTGAGCAAATTTTTTTTCTGCTCTTTTGCGAAGTTCCTCGATACTCAGGGCAACTTCTGTAGAAGTTTGAGAATCTTGTATTTTTCCTCTGTGAATAAATATATTATATATATTATAAGCAGAGATAACTAAAACTACTAAAATAACTGTACTTACTAAAATTCCCAAACCTAAATGTTTTGGGCTGGATAAAAAATCTTTCCAACTTTTATGTCGTTGAAGAGATTGTTGCAATGGTTGTTGATTAGACATAGACAGATGCTGTTGCTTTTGACAAATAGACCTTGATAAATACACCCAAACTCTCTGCTCAAACTCGTCGATTAAGCTTGAGTCAATTTTAGAAGAACCTAGCTTTTCTAGGGCTTCTTGAATTTGAGTTTGGTTATACTTTTTCATAGTCCTGCTAATTTAATGTTATAGGGGGAACAGAATTAAGTTTAAATTCTTCTTGAAGAATTTCTTTAAGTGATTTAATGGCTCTTTTTTGATAAGTATGGACATTATCTACCGGCATATTCATTTTTCGAGCCGTCTCTTCTCTAGTCATACCGTGAATGAATCTATATTCCAAAACTTTTCTTTGTTGTTCGGGAAGTTGATTGATAGCCCATCTTAATTTTTGTTTTAGTTCTTCTTGTTGTTGATCGTATTCGAGGCTACACCAATTATCGATTGAATTAATTTTGTCTTCTTCAAGCAAATTTTCCCAGTAATACTCAAGCGATATGAAGCTGTTTTTAGTATTAGATCTCACCCATTCACGATAGACATTAAGAGCGATACCATAAAGAATTCTTTTACACTGTTCTGTATCCTGCAATTTATTTTGATAAGCATCCCAAAATCTTAAGTAAACCTCCTGGCATAATTCCTCTATTTGATCAAACTGAACTGACTTATAGTAAAAAAACCTAAAAACACCTTTGAAAGAAGAAGTGTATAACTCTTGAAATAGTTGTTCTGGTGTTTTTGTTTTCTCCATACAAACGCAAACTTGTTTTAATTGTTTTAATTATACTACTATTTACTTGTAAATTATTGTCTATAATGTGAATATAGTCAATGTGAATATATATTGTAATGCATGTATGTTAATGTATGCCAACATATTGTCTTATAAGTGTAAATCGTACAATTATAGTTGCAACGACTATTCGCTATCGTTATAATTTTTTTTAGTATCTATCCTGTCAAGGCAAGAAGTTTAGTTAGGTATTTATCTTTAACACTTTAACACTCGCTAAATGAAACTTCTTTGTTTTTTAGAATATTTTTTGAAAATTTTTAAAAAAGTTAAAAACACGTTATTTTTACCGATAATTTTGAACTCCAGAATAAATAATTCTATTTTTTAAAATTATCAGAAAAACTA
>CAKZLR010000063.1 GCA_937127165.1 uncultured Candidatus Peregrinibacteria bacterium | reverse complement strand
TAGACAACAAAAAGGAGAGTCCATTAAAGGCTCTCTTTTGTTTTTTGGTTAGAAAGGTTAGGGGAGGTTAATGTATAATTGCTGACCTACTTGAAGAGTAAAGGGTCTAGTAAGATTATTATCTTTGGCAATATCCACAAAATTTACTCCGTAAGATATTGCTATAGAATACAAATTATCCCCTTCTTTTACAGTGTATGTAATGGCTTTAGGCTCGGCTTTATCTTTAGCCAAAGACTCTTCTTGTTTATTCTGAATTATCGTACTGATCTCTGTAAGATTAAAATGTTGATTAGATTTAACTGTTCCACTAAAATTAGTCAAAGCTCTGACTTCTGTTCTATTTAAATTAGAAGAATAAACATCTAAATCAGAGTTTTGGGTGATGACATAGAGACCCAAAAATAAACCAAGTGTTAATAAGCAAAAACTAAAAACCTGAAAAAAGAATCTGTTATCTGTTTTTTCCCAAAAATACAATAGATTCTTATCTAAGAAAGACCCTCTCAGTCTTTTCGGGAGGTTATTTTTTTGGAAAAAGGACTTTGAGTTTTGGTTTATTTCAAAATTTCGGTATGAGTATACTCTCATGAGCAAATTTTGATTATTAATAATTAATAATAAGTCAGACCAACCCTAGCCTATAAAACAGGCTATAAAAAGAATTTGATTTGTCAAGATTGCTGTTTACTTCGATTCAAATAACTACTTCTTAAGTAACTGGCGGAGAGGGTGGGATTCGAACCCACGGTCCTGTTACAGACTCCTCGTTAGCAGTGAGGTGCTTTCGACCACTCAGCCACCTCTCCTTTTCTCAAAAGAGAAAAAGGGGAAGGGAAGGATTTTTTAATTAACCAAATTTGTCAAGACACAAAACCCAATCTTTAGTAGATTTTACTAAAAACACTACTGACTAGAATATTTGTTTATATAAGGTAAGTTTAAGTTAGGGGTTTTGTTATATTTGATCGTAAAGTTATTAAAAATCATTGTTTTTTTTAAAAGCAGTTTTATTTAAAAAGTATAGACAACTTAATGATAAATAATCCCCACGAAGTGTTACCAAAGTAACTCAAGGAGCTAGGACTTGGAATCAGGTGGAATTGACCG
>CAKZLR010000062.1 GCA_937127165.1 uncultured Candidatus Peregrinibacteria bacterium | reverse complement strand
ACAGAAACACCAACACCGACAAGAACGCCAACACCAGCACCGACAGAAACACCAACACCGACAAGAACGCCAACACCGACAGAAACGCCAACACCGACAAGAACGCCAACACCAGCACCGACAGAAACACCAACACCGACAAGAACGCCAACACCAACACCGACAGAAACGCCAACACCGACAGAAACGCTGACACCTGAGCGGGTGCTATATTGTCCAGCTCCAAAGTTGGAAATTATTTTAAGTGAAGGTGGTAAAACTGATGAGATTCTGAATGATGGACCGTTTTCTGGTATAAATCTAGAACAAATTAAAAATGCAGTTTCTGATTATTTTCTTGATAAAGATGGAAATTTAAAACCAGATTTCTCAGAAATTATAATTGGTGCTCTGCAGAAGCTAATACCAGATAGACCAGGTATTAAAGTAGAAAAGATTAATGTGGGTGAAGTATTTGTAAGAGTCAATGGAGAACAGATAGAATGTGGAGTTCCAGTCACCTTAGAAGTAGGTGATCAACAAATAACAGTTACTGTAACACCAACAGTTGCCCCCGTTTTACCAGAAATTCCAGAAGCAACAGTTTCACCAAATGCACCAAGGACTGCGGCTGGTTCTATGATTGCAGGAGAGCAGAGAGAATCTTCAAACAATTTAAGATGGATGGTAACAATAGGTGGGACAGTAGGAGTAATATTTGGTGGTGTAGGATTATCTTTCTTATTAAGAAAAAGAAAAACTTATTAGGAAAGAAAAACTAGGAAAACTAAACTAGCAATTTGGATATATTTTAGCTAGTATTGCTTCACCTACATATACTCATCAGACCCCTATATTTGGGGTCTTTTGTATTTTTGAAAACCAAACAAACTAAGAGTTAAAACTTACTATTCTGGACAATAACGAGAACCAGCGTGTTATGTTAGAATTTAATCCAGCTTTCAAATTTTCTACATACCTAGTTAAAACATTCCGATTTTGTTCTACCCCCAAATAGCTATGGTTTACTAATTCCGACATTTTTTCTAAATTATGAATATATTTTTCTAACAAACCAAAATCCGCATTGATTAACGGATTTGTGATTTTGTCGTAACTATCTTGAGTATATCCTGGATCTTGAGTGAGTCTTGCAAAATCTGCCATAAATTGATGTAAGTCGACCCATGAGTAAAAAACATAACTTGTATCAGGTATTCTCTGTGGTTTTGGTAGTGGCGGAAAACCAAGACTTTGATCACCTCCAAAGATAGAACTAAAATCCTCTTCCGTGTAAATTTCTGAACAATCCAAAACCTGTGGAACTAAGGTTTTAAGAGCTATCAATTCTTCAATTTCTGGTTTAACAGTATGCAATGAACCTAAATCTGGATAAGTTGTTCTTAAATAACTTCTAAATTGTGATTTATTTATCGTTTCTAGGTTACTGGCGAAAAGTGAATCTTTTTCCGCTCTTTGTTTGGCTAAATCAATAATTTGGTGTAGTTTGATTATTTGGTCTGGCTCAATTTTTCCTTCTCTTAATCCATTCTCTAATTGACCGGGAAGTAACTCTAAATTGTTATTAGAATACAAATCAAAAAAGGGTTTTAAACTTGCTAATAGCAGATCATCAGAGATGTAAGTTTCTAAATTGATTATTGATATTTCTTCTAAAAGTCTATACACTTCTGGAGTAGTGTTAGATACTGGTTCATTTTCAAGATCACTACTATTTTCTAAACTTGGTTGATCATCACCTACGGGTTGCTGTTCATACCCCTGTGGTCGTAGTTCTTCTTGTAATTTTAATAATGTTTCTTCAGTAGGTTGTGCATATATCAAAACTCTACCTACACCTCCAGCATCAGTACAAGTTACAAGAATTATTTGTATTTTACCTTCATTGTTAAACGGAAAAAATTGGTCTGCAACATCGCCAGCTTTTTTTGTTTCAACCTTAAAAACTTCAAACTCATATTCTTCTCCACCGCTTTGCACGGTTAGTATAGCTCCTTCACTAAATCGACCCTCGGTTAATATATTAAATGTTCCTCGTGGATCACCATAGTGCCCAGAAATAAAGATATTAGGACCTATATTATTAACACCTTCAGAAAGTGTATTTAATACGGGATATTCTGCATTATTAAAACTTAGTAAAGCTACTTCATTATATGATTCAGGACTATTCAACTTTGACCATCCTGTAGTTATAATTGTATTTTCACCATTTTGATTTTTTATAACTTCTACGATATACTCAACATCGACTTTAAAATTAAAAATGTTATTATTTTGGCGCAAAGTAATTTGGTTAGCTGCAAGCAATTTCCTTTCTAGAAAAAAGCGATTTGAATATAGCTGCTCAACTTGTTTTTTAAATTGTTCTGAATTAAGGCTGCTTTGGTCAAATTCTGTAACAAAACCTGTTGGTTCGGTGTGACCATTCTGATTTGTCTGTGGTCTATAACTTTCTCTTAAAACCTCAGGTATTGGGGGTTGATTTGCTTCAATTTGACCTGAATAGTCTATACCACCATAATTATCTATAATTTCATAAGTATCTAGTGGACGATTTAATAAAGGTGAAGGCTGGCCTAAAGTTGATTCGTTAAATGTCGATACAGTATCCCCCAAAGCAGCTTTAAATTCGCCAAACATTTCTTTGATTCTACCTTCACTTATCCTATCACCTATCCATTTTTGTTGTAATTTAATAAAACCTTCAGGATCTTTTTTGAAAAGGGTGATAACCTCACTAGTCCGATCTTGCCCAGTTCTTATACTCTCTCTCTGAATAGCCTCTGCTAGGAAAGCTACATTTCGAGCCCGAACCTTCTGGTCCCCTTTGTCTAATTCGTCTAATATTTTTTTTAAATCATCATCCTGTCGAACAAGTAAACCTAAATTGTAAGCTAATGTCAGACGACCTTCCATCCATCCTAAATCTGGAGTCCAAAGTCGTGGTTGAAATTCCGGATTTTGAGTATCAGGAAGATTAGGAGTATCAAAGTCAGGGTTTATGGATGCAGGAATATATGATTTAAGAAGTGGTTTTCCGCCACCTCCACTATTAGTATGATTTTGTGGTTGTGTCGAATCTGTACCATTTGAGGTTGAATAAAATCGTGAACCTAAAACAGATGAAGAAGACGTATTATTTTGCGGCGGTTGGGTGTTCTCAAACGACGTAGCAGATCCTTGGTTGTAATACACAATAATATTATTAACAATTGTTGCTGCTTGTTCTTTAATATTAACCCAATATTCAGCTATATCATGGTTTTTAAACCATTCTTGACTAATTTCCGCCACTCGAACAGCTCCACGAGCAACTTTAGAGGTCAAATGTTCATTGATAAATCCTCGTACCCCAAAAGTATCCATAGCCAAACCGGTAGCTGCACCTGCGCCAAAACCAATACCGCCGGCAATACCTATCTCCCATAAATTTCCTTTATTTAAAATAGCATTACGACGATCCCGAGCAGCTTTTAGTCGCTCATTAACAAAATCATCTATTTTTGCAGAGGCAACTTCAGCTCTTTCTTCACCACTTAACTGACCTAAAATTTCTGACCGCTTAACATTCAACAACTGAACAACCGCTAGATATACCAAAACATTAACTCTTCCAGGATCAATATCAGTTATATTGACACCTAAACACTCAAGTCCATCTAAACTATCTAATCTAAGGGCTAAGTCTCCCTTTTCTAAAGCAGCATTAATCTTATTTACATCAATTACAAAATTTACCAAATCCTTGTCTTTTAATTTTTGAAACAAACTACTCAAGCTAATAGATGCCGTATAATTGCCTAACTCACCTTCTTCTTGTAAGCCCAAAGCTATATCTCGTTCTCCACGAGCAACTTCGTGCCGCAATTGGAGATACTTGTTCACAGCTCCGCCAATTCCTCCTGCTGCCGCTCCAACAAACCAACCAACCACACCACCAACAGCACCCAAACTAGCTCCAGTAGCAACCACACGAGCAAAACTTCTAGCCGCACTAGCCCCAAACTTGGCTGCAACCTTACTATTCCAAATATTATCCGTAATTATCATATCGGCAAAAGTTCTACTTTTGTTAAAAGCCTCAGATCCAATCCTGATAACTCTCCCAGATGGAGGATTTTGCATTCTACTATACTTCATTTCAGCTTCTTCTATCAATCTGCATACAGCTTCAATATGCCTGTCTTGCCCGGCAATTTCGGCTAATCTACCATTTACTAAAGCTTTATATATTCTTCTCTGTTCTAGCCACAAATTCATAGCCATCACACCCACTCCTTCATTTTGCTTAATTCTAGCGATCTCTGCCTGTAATTGCCGATTCAAATCGTCCAGTTTTAATTTTTTTTGACCATCTGTAAGATCAGAATTATTTATAATTGCCTGTTTTCGAGCTTCATACTCGACAGTTACTCTCTGTATGTTTCTTTTAGTTAGAACTGACTTGGCTAGCTCTAAAGCGACCACTCTTAGATCACGTGTATTTAGCAAACCTTCTGATTCGTTTGCACTATTTGCACTAGCAGACTTTAGCCGCGCTAAATTTTCTTCTGGTTGTTTTGTTTCTGGTTGTCCTCTTATTACTTCTACTCCTAAAACCATATCTAATTTTTAATTTAAACTAGATAAATAAACATTACGAAATTCCAGCATAGCCATAGAAATTAAATTATCAAAATTTGGTATTTTGGTTTTTAAAAATTTTTCTAAAGTTTCTGCCTTGGTATTTACCACCCGTAAGTTAAAATATTCGACCAAATCATCGTCTGACAAATTTTCTTCAATCACAATCCCCAAAAACTCATCTAATTTAAAATAAAGATCTTCAATCATCTTTTGCTTGGTAAACTCGTCAGTAAATTTTAAACCCGAATCAAGGAGTAAATTTTCTAAAAAAAGTTGCATCTGAGGGGTAATTTTCTTGTTGTTGTTGTTATACATAAAAACAAAGAAGTTATCCGTTAACTCAAGAATAACATAAATTTACTATTCTGTAAAATGGTTGGTAATTTTTGTTGATATGATCAATTACCAGTTGTTAAGTCTTCATAGATTGTCCTTAGAATTTAGGAATGCCCAAAAACTAGTTTAACCTTGAAAAGGAGACACAAAAATCTCAACTAATACGCTAACCAGTCAAGAGCAAAAGCTAACCTAAAATTAAGAAATAGTTAAATTATATGGAAACTTTAAATGTTAATATCTCCGCAACAATATCTTATCTCTTTAATTTTGAATCTATTGATTTTTATCTGAATCAATCAAGTCAAAAACCCCTATAATCGGTATCCTCCACATATTACCTGTATAAGCCGAAATAACTCCAAAGAAAAAGAAAAAAACTCCCAAAATCCATCCCAAAATGACAAAAAACCATCCAAGAATAGGAATTATAGAAAAAGAAGAAACGATAGCTAAATAGATTAGTAAAACTAGACTTTGATTTGCATGAAAACGATAGAATTTATCGTTAAAATCCACAATCATTGGAATCAGAAAAAACACATACCCCAAAGCAGCAATGGCATTTTTTCTTTGAGTTTGGATATTCTTTTTCTCTGAACTCGTGTAATCTTCTTTAACTATTACCTCTACTTCAATTGGCTCTTGTGTTTTGTTCATACAAAATTTTGGTTAAAATATTCAAGTTATAAACAAGTTAAATTGAGCCTGCAAAATAGTATTTGTTTAAGTTGTTTATTCGTATATGGTGCTCAGGGAGGGACTCGAACCCTCACACCAAAGGCACATGCTCCTAAAGCATGCGTGTCTACCAATTCCACCACCTGAGCTCAAATAAGAACATGGTTTATGAATTACAAATGCTACCTAATTCGTCAAGTCAAGATAGGAAAAATTTACAAACAACTAAATTTATATTAACAAAAAACAATACTACGTAACAAAACCTTTTTTTACCAACAATTCGGCATTTAAAATACTCCCTCCAGCCGCACCCCTAAGAGTATTATGGGATAAACCTATACATTTCCAACCAAAAACAGAGTCTTTTCTAATTCTACCTACACAAATACCCATACCTTTATAGATATTCCTATCAAGACGAGTTTGAGGTCTATCTTCCTGCTCAAAATAAGTTAAAAACTTTTCAGGTGAGGATGGTAAATTTAGCTCTTTCAGAGGGTTTTGAAAATTTTGTATAGCTGATACTAAATCTTCCAAACTAGGATTATCCGCAAAACTTACATTGACTACAGCCATATGACCATCAGAGACCGGGACCCTAAGACAGTTTGCGGAAATGGACACTGAGTTATCTAGTTCAAACTGATTATTTTTAATTTTCGCCCAAATTTTCGAAGGTTCGTTTTCTGATTTTTGTTCTTCTCCAGAGATAAAAGGAATGATATTATCCAGCATTTCTGGCCAAGTTTCAAAAGTTTTGCCTGCCCCAGATATGGCTTGATAAGTTGAGACTATAACCCGTTTAGGTTGGTACTTTTTCCAAGCTTCTAAGATAGGAACATAGCTTTGAATAGAACAATTAGGTTTGGTTACAATAAACCCTTTATTCCATCCTCTATTTTTTTGTTGAATGGGGATCATCTGCAAGTGATGGTGATTTATTTCCGGTATCAACATAGGCACATCTTCAGTCCAACGATGAGCAGAGTTGTTGGATACCACAGCCATGCCTGCAGCAGCATACTGATTTTCTATTTGTTTAATAAAATCTTTATCTGCATCAATAGCAGAGAATACCAGTCTACACTGTGAAGTAATAGTTGGGATATCGTTTTCTATAGACAAAACTATTTTATCCGCCAAAGTATCTGGAATAGATTCCTGTTGTGACCATCTCCTTTGTACAGCTTCTGAGTATTTTTTGCCACTAGATTTATTAGAAGCTGCTAGACATACAACTTCGAACCATTCGTGGTTTTTAAGCAATGTAACCAGTTTTTGACCTACCATCCCCGTCGCTCCTAGGATAGCTACTGGTATTTTATTTGTTATCTGAGACATCTGAAAGCAAACCAAAACAAGATAATTGTTGAATTTACACTTTTAAATTTGTCAAATACGGTTAAAATTGAGAAATCAAACTAAGTCTTAGATAATTTAAAACTGTGATTTTTACTCACTCTAAAAACCATCCTACACTCATACAAGCAATAAGAGCATGATATCGCTTGCTTAAGTTATAGGTTGTTCAAAAACCTATTCGAAGCTATTAAACATTTATTTTTTTCTGAATTACACCCTTGTTCTTCTTATAAGCAAGAATTTCTAGTGGATAGAATCTAATAAAGTACCTACCAACCCAAACAACAAAAGCAACTACCCAAATAAGCCCGAATAATAAAAATATCCTAGAATTAAGAAAAGTAGTATTGATTTGCCTAAAAAAGAACCAACAAAAACCCAAAACACCCATTAAAGCCAGTTGACCACTCCAGGTTGGAAATTTTTTTTGCAGAGGGTGTTTTTCATCAAAAAATGCTTGACTAGTCCTTAGTAGGATTCCCAAAATTACAAAAGTTGCAAATATAGTTAAATATGCCCAAAAAAACCATGAATCTGACTGAATTATCAAACTGATACCCGGCTGTTGTCCATTTTGAGCACCTCTACTACCAGCTATTCCTTCTAGCCAATATTCAAGATCTAAAAAATTCCCCCAGTTTATTTCTGGCATATTTTTTGGTCTTAGGTAATAGTTTTTATGTAGTCTTTAATAGCTTGTAATGTTTTTTCAGCTACCCCATTAAAATTTTCGATCTCGTTAGCCCTTGCTATTAATTCACTATTAGTAGTGATACTATTTTTAAGCAAGATATTCTTAATCTTGGTTGGTAAATTTATTTCTTCTTGCATCAAATTTGAGGGTTTTTGAGAACCTTCTTCGCTAGTAAGTTTAGCAAAATCTCTGTTAGCTAAAAAACTCGATTGTATTTTAGTAAATAGTTCTGTGACAAGTTTTAAAGCATAATCAGCAACCTCTTCACCACTTACAGTTTGGTCTGTGGTATATTTTATAGAAATTCTATCAAAATTTGTTTTATCTCCTACACGAACTTTATCAACTGCTAAAGCAACATTAGTTACGGGAGAGAAAAGAGCATCAACCAAAATGTTCTTGGGATTAGGATTATCTACCAAACTGATGTCTTCCATGGCAAGATAGCCAACTCCTCTACTTATTTCGACTTCAATTTGCAACTTTCCTCCACTGCTAAGCGTACAGATGTATAAATCAGGATTAATAATATCAACTGCACCATTTTTAGTAAAATCTGCGGCAGTGACCGGACCAGAACTAAATTTTGATAATTTCAATATAACTTTTTCTTCATCAGTATTAATCCGAGCTCTCAAATTTTTTAGATTTAAAATAATATCAAAAGCATCCTCAACTACATTTTCAATAACTTGATACTCGTGAGTAATATCATTAATGGAAACCCTAGTTACAGCAAAACCAGGAATAGAAGATAACATAATCCTCCTAAGGGAGTTACCTAAAGTATGACCAAATCCAGGCATCAAAGGCTCTATTATTAATTCATAATCGCTTTCAGTATGTTTTTTAAAACTGGTTTTAATATTAGGAAAGTTGATGCTATAATTAGAAATCATAAGATTTAAATACTTACTTAATGTTGTATAAGAAAGCAATTTCCAGATTTAAGTTTTTATTTTCAGGTGGTGGGTGTGCCTGGACTTGAACCAGGGACCTCTTCATTATCAGTGAAGTGCTCTAACCAACTGAGCTACACACCCAAAACAAGGCTAGCTTTGGCCAGCTATAACTTCCTTTACTCCTTTTGTCAAATAGACTTTAGGATCTTCACTAATCTTTAGTTTCTTTGTTAAGTTACCAGATTTGATAATTCTTATTTGTTTGCAAAACTTAGTATCGATACCTTTAGCTTCAAAGGTAGAAAAATCCAAAGTTTCGCCATCATTAAATAACTTATCTAAAACGGATAAAGAAAATACCAAAGTTTTTGGTCTTACCGGTTTTTCTGTTTTACCAAATTTAGGAATTCGACGAACCAAAGGTTTTTGTCCGCCTTCGAAAGTAATCCTTCTTTTACCACTTCTCTTAAGCTGACCTTTATGTCCTTTACCAGCATTTTTACCTAACCTAGAGCCTTCTCCCCTACCCAATCTCTTCCTTTTTTTTGTCGTAGTTTTCACTAAATTACTTAAAGTGAGCATAACAACTTAACTTAAATTATTTTTTAGAATCTTTAGTTTCTAAAGTTTTTATCGGCTCAGCCCCCTCAATAGAGGATAGATCTTGTACTGGAACAGTATTTTCTTCTACACCACTCGCACCCTCAACCAAACTAACCAAAATTTCTTCAGGATCATGTAATATTTCATATTTATCATTTTTAGGCAAATCAGCAACAGAAATAGAATCATGAATTTCAGCTAATTCACTAACATCAATCTCAATAAAATCAGGGATATCGTCAGGCAAAGCTTCAATTTCAAGCTCGTCATAATTAGTAGTCAAAACCGCACCCAGCTCTTTAACCCCTTTAGCTATGCCAACATATTTTATGGGCACAGTGGCTTTTACTTTTTCCTTTAAATTTACTATCAAAAAATCAACATGTCTAGACTGACCAGTAACTGGATCCACATCAATATCATGAATAATAGCTGGTATGATCTCATTTTCGAGACGAAGATCAACCACATTTGTGCGACCAGCCTGCTTATAGGCTATGGTAAAAGATTTTTTATCAACTTGGATAGGCCTGGAAGGCTTGCCTTTACCATACATAACGGCTGGTAAGATACCAACTCTTCTAAGCTTCTTAGCTTGGTTACCTACAATTTTTCTACTTTGAATCTCCAATTGAACGTGTTTCATACCAACAATCTAATTATTTAAGCTAAAAATAGTAAACCTGGTTATCTCAATCTTTTCGCCCGTCACTTGTACAAGCTGTGCGATTGCTTGAGCAACAGTAATTTTTGTATCTTTTATAAAAGGTTGAGTCAAAAGAGAAAACTCTTCTAAAATTTTTTTCTTTTTCCCATGTAAGATCATTTCTATTTTATCTTGTGGTTTTCCTTCAAGTTCTAGTTGTTTACGAGCTATGTCCAATTCTTTGTTTATAAATTCTACATCAGCATTTTCAGGAGATATAAATTTAGGTTGGAAAGCAGCAATATGTAGGGCTATGTCATTACCTAACTCTTGAAAAGAGTTCGACCTCGCCACAAAATCAGTTTCACATCTTAATTCTACTAAAACCCCAAGCCTACCATCGTGGGAATAAGCAAATATCCCCCCATTGCTAGTGTCTCTATCTTGTCTAGCTTGTTGTTTCAGCACACCCTGCTCGCGTAGGTAAGTAATAATTCTCTCCTCACTGTCAGTACCGACCGCTTCGATAGCCTTGTTAATATCTTTCAAAGGTAACCCTGTTTTGTTTCTAATGCTTTTTATTATTTCTATGTTAGACATAAATTTTTCAAAAACCAATTTTCAACTTTAAGAAAACCTTTTTAAAGCTTCAAAAGTAGCTTGTACACCAGCTATTTTATTACGACTACCAAGTATTTTTGAATAAATATTTTCTATTCCAGCTAACTCTAAAACTGGTCTTACAAAGCCCCCAGCTATTAGTCCAGTACCAGAATATGCCGGTTTCAGAAAAACTTTCACAGATTTATACTTTAAATTTACGGGAAAATCGATTGATTTATCTTCATTGAGTCTAATCTTAAGCAAATTTTTGCTTGCCTGTCTAGTAGCTTTATCAAGCGCATCTTGATAATCTAATCCTTTCTTAAATCCGAAACCGACACTACCTGCTTTATCGCCAACAACAACCATAGCAGCAAACCTCATCCTTTTCCCTCCTTTAACCACTCTAGTAACTCTCTTTACAGTTATAACAGCACTATGCAAAATAGCTTCATCTTCCTTTTTATCTTTGTATCTAGAATCTTTACTACTTTTCCTCCTGTCTTTGGTCAAACGACTATTCTTGCTGTTACCAAACCTACTACTTCGAAAAGACCTTTGGTTTATAGAACCTTTCTTTCTTGAAGTATTTTGAACTTGTGTTACATCCCCTTCAGTCTCTTTTTGGGGTGCATTCCGTGCGTTTTCTTGGGCTAAATCACTTACTTGAGCTGAGGTAGGGATTCGATCTGCTTTTTGATTTTCTTTTTGTGACATATTTTAATATTTTGATTAAAAACTATATAGTAATACTCTCAGATCTTATAGCATCTGCTATAGCCTTAATTCTGCCGTGATATAGAAATCCATTTCTATCGAAAAGAACTGATTCATATTTAAACTCTTTAATTTTTTGGGCAATTTTCTTACCAACCTCTATAGCTTTCTCGGTTTTAGTGCCTTTTTTGATATTTGAAGAGTTAAAACCACAAAGAACCCTTTTCGTCTTAGGTTCAAGTAATTGGGCAGTAACATTTTTATTTGATTTATGGACAACTACCACAGGTCTATTGTAATCTAACTTTTTTTTAGTTCTTAATCGGCGAATTTTTCTAAGAGCCATACGTTTACAACTTAATTAGTTTTTACTTACCAGCCTTTTTACCAACTTTCTTAAGATAGTATTTACCAGGAAACCTAAAACCTTTTTGTTTATAAGGATCACATGGTTTCATATTATGAAGATTAGCAAAGAAGTCACCAATAAGTTGTTTATCAATAGACTTGCCAACCAGCTTATTCTTTTCAAGACTTAACTGTATTCCATCAGGAATATCCACGTAAACAGGATGAGAAAAACCTATATAAACAACAAGTTTTTTTTGATTTGACTGTAATTCCATTTTAAAACCAACCCCATTTAATTCCACCTCCTTACTAAAACCAGTAGTCACTCCCTGAATCATATTGTTTATAATCGCTCTACTGGTACCCCATATGGCCCTCTGCTTCCTATCATTTTTATCTTCTATAGACACACTAACTTGATTATTTTCAACATTAAGCTTCACTCTAGGATGCAATTTAAATTGCAATTCACCCAAAGGACCAATAACTCTGATTACATTAGTATTTTCATCAAAAGCCAGTTGAGCTGTGTTTGGTACCAAAATCACTTTCTTCCCTATCCTAGACATAGGAGAAAAAATTACAGTTAAGCTAGATATCTTCTAGACGAAGAAGAGTAAGCTAAAAAACATAAACTTGTCAAGTACAAAACTGCAAAATCGATATTTAAATTTATTATACTTATTACGTATAAAAACTACCAGATAGGTCTTGAATTACTAAAAGAATAAAAACTATACTTTTTAAATTTAAATTAAATCTCTATAAATTTATATTTTTATAATATCCAATTATTCCATTATTCAATACATTTTATTATTTTATTATATGTTTTATGTTATATAATTTTACGTATGAACGATTAATAATTTTATATATTTTATCATATTTTATCAATATAGCAAAAATTAGTCTTAAACAGCTCCACTATGGTAAATTATTCTGTCCAATTTGGTCTAAAGCGCCCGACCAAATTAGTGCTTCTAAATTTCGTTTATTAAAATTAGGAAGTTCTTTAATTCCTTCCAAAAAAGATTCAATATTTTCAAAATTACCATTTCTAGTTCTATACTCTATAATGTGTTTGATCACATCATCTCCTAAATTTTTGATACTACTAAAACCATACCTAATAGTCTGGTCATCTTCAATGCTAAAACCATAAAAAGACTGGTTTATATCTGGCGGTTTAACTTGTAGACCAAGCTCCTTACACTCTTTGATAGCTAAAGCCACTTTCTCTAGCTTGTCAGCCTCAGCGGTCATAAGAGCAGTCATAAATTCTACAGGATAGTTAGCTTTCATATAAGCTGTCCAATAGGCGACCATGCCATAATTACAAGAGTGGGCTTTATTAAAGCCATATGCAGCAAAAGGAACTATTAAATTCCACAACTCTTCTGCTTTTTCTCTAGTAAGCCCAGAATGTTCAATACATCCCTCTACAAATCTCGTATGTTGCTCCTCTAAAACAGCTGGAATCTTTTTACCCACACCCTTTCTAAAGTTATCAGCCTCTAACCAGTCATAACCTGCCAATTCAATAACTGTATATAACAAATCATCTTGATACACTAAAATTCCGTAACTCTCCTTCATCCACTTTTCCATTTGAGGTACATAATACTTAACTAGTTTTGGATTTTTTTTTCGTTTGATATATTCTGGGATGTTAGCCATTGGACCAGGTCGGTACAAAGCTACCATAGCCATTAAATCAGTTACCTTAGTTGGCTCTAGTTCAACTAGATATTTTGTCATTGTAGCCCCACTAAGTTGAAACAAACCCATAGTTCTACCTTTAGATAAAAGCTCATATGTTTTGGTATTTTGTAAATCTAAATTAAGTAAATCAATTTTAATACCTCTTCTTTTTTGAGCTAAATCAATAGAATTACCTAAAATTGCTAAATTACGAATCCCTAAGATATCCAATTTAACTAAACCTACAAGTTCCCCAATATGACCATCGTATTGACTAATTATCATCTTATGTTCACTATCCCACTGTAAAGGTGTATAATCACTAAGCTCAGTCGGCGTAATATAAATTCCAGCTGCATGAACAGAAGCATGTCGATAGTTACCTTCTATTTTTCTGGAAATATCAATAATTTTTTTAGATTCTTCGTCTTTTTCGTATACTTCTCTCAATTCTGTACTAGTTTCCATTGCCCAAGTAAAAGTAGTTTTGCGACCTTGGGGCGCATTTGGGATGAGTTTAGCTAATCTATCACATTTTTTGTAAGAGACTCCAAGAACTCTCCCCACATCTCGGACTGCCATTCTAGGTAGAATAGTTCCAAAAGTTATAATCTGACAAACTTTATCAAAACCATATTTATTTCTTAAATAGTTGATAACTTCTTCTCGCCGATCATCAGCAAAATCACCATCAATGTCAGGAGCTGATGGCCTAAGAGGGTTGAGAAACCTTTCAAAAGGAATTTTGTAAAGTAAAGGATCAAGAATACCAATATTGGTTAAATAAGCAACTAAAGATCCAGCAGCCGAACCTCTAGTATTAGTAACAATCCCTTGTTGTCTACAAAAACTCATAATATCCGCAAATACCAAAAAGTAATCTGAATAACCTTTTTGTCTAATAATCTCAATTTCGTATTCAATTCTTTCTATGTACTGATCAATATTCACTTTTTCCCAGTAATCTTTAGGATAGCTCTTGAGTTGGCTGGTGTTAGGGAAAATAGTTTTAGCAAAGTCTTTTAATTGTTGTAGTTTTTCATATGGAAAATCCGCTTTCCACTCGTCTCTAGTTTTTTGTTCCGGACTAAATTTTTCTAATAACCCAAGATAAGTCTCCCATGTAAGAGCATCAATTGGTGTTTGACCTTCTGGTAAAGAAAGTTTGGGGAAAAAAGCTTCGTTGGCGTGTTTGTCGTAATCACAACGAATTGTGACATTAATTTGCTTTTCAATATCTAAAGTATCACAAGCATTCGGAAGGTATGTGAATTGTTTTTTAAGCTCAGATACAGACGGAAGACTAAAATCTCTCTCCAGTTGAATCTTATCCATTCTAGATTGATCCCTAATTGCCAGCACTACCCTAAAAGTTTCCTCATCCTCTTTTTCCAAATATCTAGAAGCAGGAGAAGCTAAGTACTTAACCCCTAATTCATCACACAAAGTAGCAATATCTAGATTAACTTTTTTAACTTGTTCAAAATCGTCTTGATAATTAGGATTAGCTAATTCTACCAGCAAGTTAGACGCTCCTATTTGATCAACATATGTTTGTAAAATTTTTCTAGCATTATCTATTTTTTTTTGTCTAATTTGAGATATTAACTCATGATCATTACCACAAATACTTACGAAAAAATCACCCATACTATCACTAAAATATTTTTGTAGATTGTTAAATGTAATGTGATATTTTGGCTTTTCTTGTATTACTCTGGCGACGGTAATTAGTTTAATTATACTTACATAACCATTTTTATTTTTAGCTATCAAAGCTATTTTGCTAAAACCCTTAGTTCTGGTAAAAGATCCAATATCATCCAAAACATTAGGTATTCTAAGAGTAGTCCCAATCGCTGGATTAATGCCTTCTTTTTTGCAAATTTGATAAAACTCAATTAGCCCAGACCCACTGTCTTCATCAGTCAAAGCAATGGTAGTATAGCCTTTAGCCTTAGCATTTTTAATTAGGTCAATAATTTGAGGAACCGCCGAAAGTAGGGAGTGGTGAGAATAAGATCTAGCTAGTAACATGCTATTGATAATCAACTGAGAATAAACTTATTGTCAATTTGTACTTTTAAAGTAAAAAAGATTAGTCAAATTAACCAATCTTATATTCTTGCTTTAATTTAATAATAAGGTAAAAATAACAAAAAACCATAACTTAGTTGGAAAATGTCTAGACAGTTTTAATCTTACATTTCAATAATCAAACATTACTACCTAAATGTCGGCTTTACCTTAAAAAAGTAAGTATATAAGTATATAAAATATATATATAAAATATAAAAACTTTATTTTATGATTGATTTTGATTATTTATTGGATTTTTTTATTCCAAAAAGTGGTGGAGATAGTATACATATGTATATAACTAAATCTCTAATGAGAGATACTGAAATTCATCACCGAATCCTTAAAAATGAACAACTTTCTCAAGACTGCTTTTTCGGTTTTGAATATGCTCAAGAGGGCATACAAAACTTAATTCATCGGTCAAAATTTAACGGAGAATTTGCTATTGCTCGAGAAATGTCGGAACTTTTGGTAATGAAACTCCAACAAACAGAATTGAACATAGAAAACTTTTTAATCACTTTTGTTCCGCCTGATCCTAAAAGATTCATAGAAAGGGGATATCACATACCACACCAAATTGCGACTAGTTTTTCGGCAAAACTGGGATTGAGTTGTCGTGAAGTTTTTATTAAAATAAAATCAACACCGTCACAAACACAACTGGATGCTAGGTCCAGAATAATCAATCTAAATCAAACCTTTATAGTTAAAGAAAATGCTTTAAATGGTATTCAAAATCTGCTGATTATTGACGACGTCACTACTACAGGAACCACACTTTTAGAGTGTAAACGAGCAATACAAGAATACAACCCAGAGATCAAAACAATAGGTCTAACTTTTGCAGGTTAATTTTCTGCTTTAAAAATAATTGATTACAAACTAAACCTAAAACACCCCCGAATATTTAAAAAATGTCTCTTACTTTAGGAGTGAAACGCAAACTTAGTGTAATGTAAACTATAATTTGATAAGTTTTACCAAAAGTTTATTTTTAACATCAGTGAGTAGATGAAGGCTCATAAAAATTCGACTTTGACAATGTCAAAAAAGTTTTATAATAAGTTTTAAATGAACCAGCGACTTTTTACTAAAAGTTCTCAACTGAATTCTGAGAATTCACAAATAAAATCCGCCAAAAAAAGAAAAAGAGTTAATAAAACCATAAAAGAAACAAAAAATATAAACGCTGCCACAACCTTAACTCAAAACAAAAATGTTTCTAATTCTGAGTATAATGATAGTTCTTTACACAATAACAACAAGCAAACAAAAGTCTCTCAAATCAAAAATATTCTCATTAAAGGATTAATCCTAATTGTTTTTATCTTAATAATATTCAAACTCTCCAGTTTTTTCTTGAAATCACAGAGGTATCTAGATCAACTTGAAGTAAAAGCACAAGTTACAGTCCCAGTAGTTTTAGATATCGCAGAAATTAGCTTCGTAACTAAAAGCGAAGGTGAAGACTTACCAACTCTGATTCAAACAGAAGATCAAAAGATGTCTTTAATCCAAAATTATTTACAAAGTGTTGGAATTAAGGAAGAGGATATTTATATCAACAGAAGTTTTTTCTCTGTTAGTCCTTCTTCGGGTATATTTGAGTTTTCTACCATTAACAGTTTGCAAACCTTTTATAGAGTGGTATTAAGAAATTTGGAAAATAACGGTTTAAATAACAGTTTGGTTACCGAAATTCAAAAAAACCTTTATGAAATTGGTATAAATAGAATAGATCTGGTGGAGTTTCGTAGTGAAAAGATAGATCAAATTTGCCAAGATATGCTATTTCGAGCTAATCAACAAGCCGAAAACAGAGCAATAGATATGGTTCAAAAATTAGGTAAGACCACTATTGTAGAGAAAAAATTTGAAACTGTGATTGATTGTGAAGCAGAAAATTACAGCTATTTTGGAACAAACAATTCAAACAGAAACAAAATCCAAAATTTTAATGATCTAATTACAAATTTTCCTGGCCAAAAACAGGAACTAAAGACTGTGGTTAAATTGAGTATTAAGTATTATTAAATCTTAATTCATCATGCACTGCTCTTCTTTGCATTAAAGTATATAAGGAAAGTTCTTTAACTTCCTTGTAGCATTTATGGATATACAGAACAACTGGGTAGTCCTCTTCAAGCCAACCTCGTCTAACCAATAACATATTCAGTCTGATTTTTTTCTAGATCTTTTATTATCTGATCGTTTATGTTCCAACCAAAATAAATGTATGGTCCATAGCCAGAATATTTGAGGAAAAATATCTAGTTGGTGTAGTAGTATTGTTTAAATAATGTAAAATAGCCCCGTAATCTAATACATAAACCTTCTGTTTTGCTTCAAATAAATTTCTAAAATAGATTGAATCATCTATCAAATCTTCTTTTTTTTATATTGCTTATACATATTGCTTATAAACAAAATAGTTATATAAAAAATGACCAAAAGAAAAACCGATAAACATCATACTACAAAGGGTAATCATACCAATTGCAACTGATCTAACCCAATAGAATAGTCTTTGGTGTCCAGTCAATCAAAACTAAAACCATAGCAATTGATGGTAAAACGATTAAAAAATAATACGGAATTTGCCTAATAAAAATCAGTACAAATAACCAACTAGAAAATATCACCAAACTTGCAAAACAAATATTTTTCTTGTAAAAGTCTCCTTTTGCTCTAGACAAACAATCCAAAAAACACGGAGACAAAAATAAAAATAATACTATTTATAAAAACAGACAAAATATAATGCGAACCCACAAATTTTGCGTCAAAGACGGCAAAGTATTTAGCACTAAACAAATAACTGGCAGTCCAAAACTCCCACAAAACTCCTTGTCTATAAAAAAACCATATCCAAAAACAGTCTGTACAAAGGTTGGTAGCAAAAATATCAAACAGTGTTTAATTGCCATTAATAATTCTATGA
>CAKZLR010000061.1 GCA_937127165.1 uncultured Candidatus Peregrinibacteria bacterium | reverse complement strand
AGGCCTATATCCAAAGTCTTTATGAAGTCTTATTTAACAGATCAGCAGCTGAAGTATTGAGACTAACAGGAATGAATCAATTGTTAGAGGATTTTGAAAGGAATATAAGTGGAAAGGAAATTATAAAAAATTTACAAGTTGAATTAACTAATTTACAAGTTGAATTAACTAATTTACAAGTTGAATTAACTGAAGGTTTTGAAGAACTTAAAGAACTACAACAAAAATTACAACAAGAATTACAACAACTACAAGGTCAAATAGATAACTCTGAGAGAATATCAGAAATAATATCAGAAATATCAAAAATTGAACAAGAAATATCAGAAACTGAACAAAAGATTGAACGTCTAAAAGAATCTATATCTAGAACTCAAATAAGAATAGCTAATCATATCAACGATTTTATCTATTCACATCAAGATAAATACTTTCCTTATAAAGATGATTCCTACCAACCTTTTAAAATTGCTGAGCAAAGATACGTTAACTGCGTGGCCATAGCTTTTCTACAGTACCTTATTCTGCAAAAATACTTTGGCTTAAAAGTCTTAGGGGCTACTACAACCGAACACTTTTTTGCTATCCTACCTTTAGCTAATGGTACTTATCTAAGCTTAGATTATGAATTATTTGGAAGACCAACACACTTTAATCAAGGTGGTTTTGAAGAACAATTTATAGCTACAGTCTTAAATTGGGAACACGAGAAATACCCTCCCTTGTTAGCAGAACAAATGCTTAAAGTAGCCTTAGATATTGATCCGAATAGTACAACAATACTTGACAATCTGGCTGCTTTATATCGAGACAATACAGCAATCTTTGCCAAACATTTTGGGTCAGAAGAAGCAGTTTTGTTTGAAGCTGAGAAGTTGTATCTTCGTGCTTTAAAGATTGATCGAGATGATGTATATACACTTAAAAATCTAGCTGCTTTATATCAAAACAATGCAGAAATCTTTGCCAAAAATTTTGGGTCAAAAGAAGCAGTTTTGCTTAAAGTTGAGGAGTTGTATCTTCGTGCTTTACAGATTGATCGAAATAATGTA
>CAKZLR010000060.1 GCA_937127165.1 uncultured Candidatus Peregrinibacteria bacterium | reverse complement strand
CTACTTGTTTATTACTAATTTATTAAATAAACAGAATACAAATAATAATACAGTTTGTTTTTTTATAGATTGATTAATAATTAGGTAATTTGGTTGAAATTAAATAAACATTAATTTTATTAAAATTAATTAATTTATTTAAAAGTATTAAAAGTTTGAATCGGTAATAAATCGAATAATTATTTCGTAAAAAAGAAAAAATAAATAATTACCACCTTTACTGTTTTGAACAAAAATCTTACTGAAATCACTTTCAATCAAACAATTTTTACTAATTTAGCTTTTTTACGGTATTTGCTTAAAGAAACATTCTGTTAACAAATAAATTAGACATAAATTTCGATACTTGACAGTATTATACCAATAAAAAGGCTTTTTTCATAAAATATGAACTCTGCTTGGCAAATTATTATTTTAACTAAAAATTTTAGGGATACTATGCAGTCTATGTAGTTTTGTAGCTACAATTCTTTGCTAAACTTAGTTAACCCTTTCATCCTAAAGAATCTAATAAATTTAGATTTGATTGCGGATAACATAGAAAATGAAAATTCTCACCTCTCGATACTCTATCACATGGTCTTTAGTCTTGCTGATCGTTGTAGATGTAGTTAATACGACTCTTCAAAGTATTCCTGGATATATAAGAGATATTTTAGGTTAAAAACTTAATACTTTTAGCTTCTAGGTTTTACAAAAAAATCTTAGTCTTGAGATAGTTTATTTTGACAACGAGTTGAGTGAAGAGATTTTAAATAAACTACAAAGAAGTATTTAAAATACCTCGACTTTTATTAATCAAGTTAATAATGGTTTTTGCTTTTTTCTCGACTTGCTTTTTTTACCATTCTCTTTTGGTCTTTTATAGCTGATAAATAGCTTTGCTACTAACAATACTCTTCTTACAATATTGCCATCAGGTATAAATCTAGTTATCTGTGGATAAAAAGACAAAATGTTATTAACCAAATTCAAGACAGTTCTTTTGGCAGGGTAATGTAAACTATAACTTCTATTCTTATAGTCAAGGCTTTTTTACAACAACAGTCAGAATAAACCTATTTAGAATAAACAGATGAAGATCTAAGATCTTGCCAAAATTCAATCTTGAGGTTATTACAAGTTTGATTTTATCCGTAAGCTACCACTCAATATTGTTTTATTTGCTATATTCAGCTACATTATTTTATAGTACTTACCTTAGGGGATTTTTACTCTTTCAGAGTTAAATTTTACTAACACAACCGTACAACAAGCTAGATTCCCTTGATTTGCTATGTCACTTATTAGTCAAATGCAACAAGCTCAAGCAGATTCTAAAGACTTTTTGAAGTAATCAACCAGACACCAAAAATTCAAGACAAGTCAGGTGCTAAAAAGCTTAAGATCACTGAAACTAAAGTTAAATTTGCGAATGTAAGTTTTGATTATGAGGATAAAATAGTTCTAGAAGATATTAGTTTTGAAATTGGTTCTAGTCAAAAGTCAGCAATAATTGGAGAATCTGGAGAAGATAAATCTTATTACTAATTTGATTTTAAGATTTTACGAACCGAAAACCGGATCAATAACTATTTATATTCTACTTTATATTTATTGATGAATAAATAATGGCTAGATATTACTCAAAAATCCTTAGATAAAAAATATTGCAGTGTGTTGCAAAACCCTTATTTGTTTTCTGGAATAATAGCTGAGAATATTAGTTATAGTAAATCTGGAGCAACTATTGAAGAAATCTAAAAAACCGCAAAATTGGCTAATGTATGCAAGTTTATTGAAAAATTACCCAAAGAATTTGGTACAGAAATAGGTGAAAGAGGGGGTTAAGCTATCGGGAAACAAAAATAAAGAATTGTCATTGCCATAGCTATTATCAGTAATTCATCTATTTTGATTTTGGAAGAAGCGACATAATCTTTGGATAACAAAGCTAAACAAGAAGTCTAGAAGGGACTGGACTTAACGAATTGATGAAAAATCTAACAGCTATTATTATCGCTCACAGATTAACAACTATTAAAGCAGACTATATCTTAGTTATCAAAAATGATAAAATCTTAGAGCAAGGAAAACCAACCGATCTTCATCAAAAAAAACGGAATTTATACAGAGCTTGTAAATTTGCAAACTATCAATCAGTCTCAACAACAAACATAGAATAAAACTTTAAAAGAGTTTAATTTAGTTTAAAAGAGTTGTATAACTTTCAGTTTGATTGTTTTTAATCAACAAAAAGAAAAATTTAGAAAGTCTAGCAAACTAAATTTTTACTCTAAATAAAAAGATGAAAATTTGAGCAAAATATAGAATATGAAACATTGTAACAAATAATTACAGTTTAAAAAAATAAGAAAAAAAATAAAAATAGCGAAAATTAACTATAAACTCTTTTATACTTTTATATATAAATTATTGTCTCAAATTTTTTAAATTCAAAATATTAAGTATGGTAATATAAAATTGACTCGTTATCCTTGTATACCAAATATAAAAGGAGACAAGTATAGATTCTATTTATTACGAATTTGACAATATCAATATAGGTTGATACTCACTATTTTTGCGGAAAAACTAAAAATATATGTTAGTATATGTTCAACAAACACTCTTTAGTTGAAGGTGCTAAGAATTTGTCTAGATCTTTTTGGTTGTCAATTACTGCTATTACAGTACTAGCCGTTAGCCTTTCTTCGGTTGCTATAATTATTATCTTGAGAACTTCTATTAGTCACCTACTTCGCCAGTTAGACAATAATATTGAAATTACTATTTTTTTGGAACCCGATCTGGATGAGCAAACAATTGCAGAAATCAAAAGGGATCTAGACCGTATTCCTCAGATTCAATCTTGGCGATATGTCGACAACGAAGAAGCCAAAAGAGAACTAGCTCAAAATGCTGACCAAGCAGACGGTTTTAGGAACACTCTACTTAGCATAGACTTTGAAATCAATCTAGATTATTTTTTAGTAAAACCAGACAAAGTGGAAAACTATAAAGTAGTATACAACTTATTAACCAGTGAAAAATACCAGCCAGTTTTTAAAAGGGTCTTAAATAAACAAGATTTTATAGACCGCTTACAAACTCTATATTATTGGACAAATATTATCGGATTAATTGTGGTAATTGTTTTTTCTTTAATCGCCATACTAGTTATGATGAATATTCTAAAAATAGCCATTTATAACTATAAAAGCGAAATTGAAATTATGAGATTAGTGGGTGCTACTAATTCTTACATTCAAGGTCCATTTATTGCCCAAGGAGCCTATTTTGCTTTGATTGCTAATATAATAGTCTTGATAATTTTTGTTCCATTAAGTAATTTAGTAGCTAGCTATTTTACAGCTAATGTTGATGCTGGCAAGACTGATTTACTTCCAGAAATATACCTCTCCTTAGGCTTAATGGTTTTTATATCAGTTCTAGTTGGGGTGTTTACGTCTTTTTTTTCTACCCAAAAGTATTTGCAACAATAGAATCACTACACAATCTATATAATCTATATAAATTATTTAATTATGCCTAAAAGATCTACCTCAAACATCCCTAATGAACTCACTAATAGACAAAAAAACATTTTATTTGCCCTCATCAAGGAGTTTTGTGAAACTGGCAAAAGTTTAGGATCTACGGAGTTACAGAAAAAGTATGGTTTTGATTTCTCTTCAGCTACAATCAGAAATGAGTTTGTCGCTCTTAGAAAGATGGGTTATCTTTACCAACCCTTTGTAAACAGTGGAAGTGTACCAACTGAAAAGTCTTTTAAATTGTTCATCAATCAGATGTTAATTGGTTTACAAGTCACGGCTCGTCAACAGCAAGAACTGAAAAAACAAATTGAAGAAATGCAACAAAAACAGGCTAATCTAGAAAAAGAAATTAGTCGAATGCTGGCTTTACAGAGCGGAGCGGTTGGGTTTTCGGTTAATGAAAGGATAGAAAGTGTCTCAGGTATAAGTAATCTTTTGGCACACCCTTCAGAAGGAAAAGTGTTAGATATATTAAATTTTTTAGATAATTTAGATAAATATAAAACACATCTACTTACAGGTAACCAAGTTGCCTCACAACAAATCGAAACTGGAGAACAATTAGGCGAGAAACCTTCTTCGATTAAAGCCGTAATTGGTACAGAAAACCCTATTTTACCTCTAGGTAAGGGTTATGCAATGATTACGGTTGAAGTAATGTTAGATGGTCATGAAAAATCTGTTGTAGGCCTGATTACCCCAGTTAGATTACTGAATAAAAAAAAGAATTTACAATTGTTGAAAGGTCTAGCTAAAGTTCTAAAATTACCCGATTCTAAAACATAAAATTTAATCTTTAAAACAAGAAAAAACTGCTTAATGGCTAAAAAATCCATGAATTTGTTAGAATACTTGTTAAACAATGTTTTCTTAAAAATTTGAAGAATTGGCGCTAGAATAATGTTTAGAGGATGTAGTCTTTTTAAACAAAGTTTAATGTTTACCATAATTAAGCCAAATATAGGAAAGCTGTACTTTACATTTGATAAATGTAATTTGGTAGATTATTTAGATACGCAAATGCAACTTTTTGTGCATATCGTCAAAAACAAATTATTAATTAAATTGAATTATTACGAATTACCTGGGAAGATTTTGAAGATAAGGAAAAATTAGAAAAATAGGTAAATAAAGCTCATCAAGCTGCACCAGGAAAACATACTAGATATTAATTAGCTACTTATTAAACCGGTTCCTGTTTATTTATAATAGTGTGAGTACACTATTCAGTAGTGTGGTCAAATTAAAAATTTACTTAACTTAAAAATTAACTATTTTAAAAATTGTAATAAATTAACAACTACCTTGTTGTTGCAAACTTAAACATTTTTATTAGAAAATTCAAAATAAGTTACTATAAAAGTATGCCTTAATTGGGATATTGGCTCAAATTCATACAAATAAAGTTCTTTTAAAGCGGTAATTTATAAATTTATTCTAAATATTATTTGTGTTTTTTAAAGATTAAAATATTATTCAAAAGAATAAAACCAATCCAAAAGGATGTATACATTATTTGAATAAATTGTAAACTACAAGATTAACTTTAAAGAATTCATTTAGATAAAGTTTTAAAAACATTTTGTTAAAATTAACAAAAATATACTTTTAATTTCTATCAAATATTTTCTACCTTTCCACTTAATTCGTCCTTGTATATGTTTCCAAAAAGTAAAAAAGACAACCCAAGTAAACATAAGATCTGAAATATATGCAGCCAAACTTCCCAAAAAATTCTGTTTAGATATGTATGTCACCAAACATCTTTATAAAAGATTAACCGCCAAATTATTGGGTTCAAAATAATAAACAGATTAAAAAAACACCTAACACAAATACAATTGAGCTAAACTAACCTTTAGAAATTATATTTTTAAAACCGTTGACTATCTCAATAAAATTTTTATACTATATCTGACAATTATAAAACTCTAAATTTTCTATTTTATAACCAATTTTATAACCAAATTTGGGGCCAATCTAGCAAACTCTATATCTTCCAGCAAACTATTTTTAACTTACTTCGTAAGTACCTAAAACTTCGTAATAATTTTTAAAAAACTAAACAAAACATTGTCCGTTAGCTGCAAATAATAACGGATCTGAGTGCTGATTAGCTAACTAAAGAGGTAAAAACTCAAAACTATCCAGTTAACCAAAGGGGTGAGTAGAACATTTGTAGATACAGATTTTGGCTAAGATAGTAGGTATAAAAGGCTAATATTTTGAGTTTTTTAAAAGCACCTTGTCTAAGTCAAACATCTGCATCTAAAAACATAATTTTTTTCAAATGTTAGTTCTTGACTAAATAATTTTTTGATATCCCTGACAACAAGCCCATTGCTTTTCCTTTCAACCTCTCAGGTAAAGTTGATAATTCAAGCAACTCTATCCAAGAATATTTTTGAGTAAAACTAAGTACGATATTGTTAGTTTGATCTGTAGAATTATCGCTAGCAACAATTAATTTTTGAGGTTTTAGGCCTTGTTACGTAACTGACTCTAATAACCTGCCAATTTTTGATTCTTCATTGTGAACTAAAATAAATAACCACAAAAGTTTATTTTGAGAGGAAATTTTGTGCAATTTTAGCCAAATTAAATTCCAAATAGTTATTCCCAAAAACAACCAAATAGGAATTTGTAACCAATCCAATACTGTCATGCAATCTTAATAAACTTAAGTAAATTCTTTCTAATTTAGGCTTTTGTCAAAAATTTATAAATGAAAAACTATTTCTTTTGGTAGCACTTTTCTGTAATTTTTAAAATTACTGTTTGATTGTCTCAAAAATATCTAAGTTTGCCTAAAGAAGTATAATATAGTCAAGTTAAGTGGTATAAAAAATATCTGCTTGACAAGAACTATAAAATGTTATTTAGTAGCCCCTACTCGGTTTTACCATGACTAACTACCTAACTAAAGAGGGTTTAGCTGAGCTTCAATCAGAACTAAAACAAATTAAAGAAGTATTTCTGCCTCAAGTTTTGGAGGCAATTGAGGCTGCTAGAGCTCAAGGAGACTTAAGGGAAAATGCTGATTATGAAATTTCACTCGATAGAAAGGAAGAATTGGAAACAAGAATAGCTCAGATTGAAGAAATTTTAAATAATTACAGACTTATTGGTACCGAAAGTTCGACAACAAATAGTTCCAGAGTACAAATTGGTTCCACTGTAAAAGTCAAATATCTTGAAGATAATTCTACTTTTGAAGTACAAATAGTTGGTGCAAGTGAAGCTGATGCTTTAAACTTTAAAATTAGCAACGAATCTCCTTTAGCTAAAGCTGTTTTGGGAAAAGAAATTGGTTCGGAAGTAAAAGTTGATATTAGACTAAATGATATCTCTAAAACTAAGAAAGTTAAAAAAATTAAAATTTTAGGTATTTCTTAGAATTATGCCTTTCGTAGTGCAATCAGGATCAAAACAGTATATAGTGAACTATGGTCAACGAATCATTATTGATAGATTGAAGAATGTTGCAGAGGGTGGGTTAGTTTATTTGGATTTGGTTTTTTCTTTTCAAGAAAAAGATTCCAATACGAAAAAATTGAAAGCTAAGGTGATTAAGCACCAAAAAGGTCCAAAAATACGGGTCGTAAAATACAAAGCCAAATCTAACTACCACCGACAGTATGGTTTTAGGCCAGAACAAACCGTTATCGAAATAGTAAAATAACGTTTTATGCGCCATAAAAAGAATGTAAAGAAATTTAAAAGGACCAAAGAGGAAAGAAAAAAACTTTGGCAAGATTTAGTCACAGCACTTATAACTCATGGTAAAATTATTACCTTTTCCCCCAGAGCTAAATGGTCAGCTCAAAAGTTTGAGAGATTAGTTACTCTTTGCAAGAGGGCTGGTGATAACAAAAAGTTAGCTTACTCTAAAGTAAGACCTTTTCTTAAAGAAGATGTAGCTCGCAAATTAATAGAGGAAATTGTCCCAAAGATGAAAGAAAGGCAAGGTGGTTATACCCAAATTTATAAACTTCATGATTATTTTACCTTGCATGATAAAAGCATAGTTATTATTACCTAGTAAATGAGAATATGCCTGAAAAGATATTAAAACCCCTAAAAACAACCAGACCAACAAAAGTTAACTTACAAAGAACGTGGTATTTGCTTGATGCTAGTAAGGAGCCTCTGGGTAGGTTAGCTACCAAAGCTGCTAGATTCTTGATGGGTAAAAATAGAGCAGACTTTTCACCCGATGTGGATATGGGCGGTGTGGTTGTAATTATAAATGCTAAGAAAACAATTTTAACTGGAAGAAAATTTGAAAGAAAGAACTATTTTTTTCACTCTGGTTACCCCGGAGGTCTAAAAATTAGATCATACAAAGAACAATACCAAATTGATCCAACTAAACCTATTTATCTTGCCATCAAAAGAATGTTGCCAAAGAACCGGCATCAAGATGTGAGAATGAACAACAGATTGTTCATTTTTGGTGAAAACCACGATCTGAAAGTCAAGTTAATTCCTGCCAACTAATCTATTAGTATGCCAACAGTTAATCAATTAATAAGAAATCCTAGGAAAAAAGTTATTAGAAAAACTAAGTCTCCAGCTTTAGCAAAAAGTTGGAATAGTTTGCTTAACAAAGCTATAAATTGTAATAATCCGTTCAAAAGAGGTGTTTGTATAAAGGTTTACACTACAACCCCTAAGAAGCCTAATTCTGCTGTTCGTAAAATTGCTAAAGTTAAATTGTCTAACAAAATGGAAGTTTTAGCATATATTCCAGGTATTGGGCACAACTTACAAGAACACAGTGTAGTTTTGATTAGAGGTGGTAGAGTAAAAGACTTGCCCGGTGTAAGGTATCATATTGTTCGCGGAAAATATGATGCTGCTGGTGTACAAAAGAGGATGAGAGGTAGAAGTAAGTATGGCGCTAAAAAACCTTCTAAATAAGAATGTTGTATTAATTTGGTTTATTTGAAAAGTCTGTTTCTGGATTGTCTGATATAGTTGATAGTTTGATTAACGAAAAAGTGTGGAAAATAATTTCATAAAAATCATAAAAACTTATATGTTTAGTAATAAATCTCAGAGAAAAGTAACAAACCTTTTTAGTGGTTGGAAACAATGGCTAAATATAATTACAACTATCATAATCACCACACTAGTAGTCTTATCAATTTTGTTTATTTGGCAAAATCTTTTTCAAAATGATACACAAACGAATACAAGCAAAAATCGTGATCAATTTACGGTTGTAATTGATAAGATGGTAATTTTACAAGAAGTCCAAGCTCTAGAACGACTAGAAACAGTAAGACAAACAATACAGCGGGAAGTAGAAGTCACCGTTGATTTGGGAGATTTGACTGTTTTTGGACACACCGTTTTGGAAAACAAACGGACACAAAAATTTTCTATCACTGGTTATGTTATCGCTGGTATTGATCTTTCCAAGATTTCCTCTGAAGATATAGAACTTGATGTTGATACAAAGAAAATCAAAATCAATATTCCAGCACCCGAAATTTTTGATGCTAATGTTTTAGAGAATCAAACCAGAATTTTACAAGAAAGAATAACAATTTTGTATAACTTAGAGACACTAAACCCGGATAAAAGAAGAGAATTAAATGAAAAGTTATTACAACTTGTAATCAAAGAAAGTAAGAGATCCTTAGTTGATGCTGCCTGTGAAAGTAATATTTTAGAATTAGCAAAGCAAAATGCCAGTCAGTCTATACAAAAGTTGTTTGGCTCTATTTTGCAAAATAACTTTATAATAGACATTGCTTCCGATCAAAATTGCTCATGGCAAGGTTTGTAAAAAAAGTTTGCAGAAAATGCTTAAAAGCGCTTGTATCTATACCCCTAAATAAGGTTAAAAAATAACTGTTTTAAATGCTTTAATCTAAAAAACGCTAGATAAATTAATAATTATATGGATTCTTACTTTTATCAGTGTGAAACCTGGAAAAATCAAACTCACAGCTTTTATGTTTGAGATTTTTAAACTGGCTCAATTTTTAAAACTAGCGTCACTATTTCCTCTTATTCAATAAAGACTTAGAAAAGTGTAGGATTTAACTGCAAAGCTTTCTAAAGAGGCATACATAAACACTTACAAGCACCACCTGCTTTTATAAACTCGCTGACTTCCACAATGTGAACATGAAAACCTCTAGACTTCAATTGTTCTTGCAACCATCTAGAAGCAAAAGGCATGATTATATGCTGACCAAATACTAGGCTGTTACAAGCAAAATTAAGAGCATCTTCACTCCGGACTTCAATTAAGTCTAACTCTGTTTTAATTTTTTTAAGTGAATCCACATCTATAGCATCAGCAAAGACAAGAGCAGTATCTTTGTTTATCGGACAAAAACAAGTGTCTAGATGGTAAAATCTAGGATCTGTGAGTTTGATAAGTCGAATGTCTAAAATAGCTTCATCCGATAGGATGTTCTGAATGTGTTTGTAACTATCAGGATGACTACGAAAACCATGACCACAATATACAGTTTTGTCATCAACCCACAAAGTGTCTCCGTGTCCTTCAAAATAAAATTCTTTTTCAATTTTTTTGATTTCGTACCCATTGGAAGCAAACCAGTCAGCAAAAATTACTGACTCTGGTTGCCGTTCAGGGAATCTAAAATTGGAAGGAATAAAAATATTTTTATACAAAAAACCAGCATCAATAAAAACCAAATCAGGAAGGTCTGGATGTGGCTCAATCGTTTTAATATCCGGACAAAAACAAGATATTTGGTTGTATAAATTTTGCCACTGTAAACTCGCTAAATCTTGGTCAACAAAATTTTGTACATCCATCCACGGATTAATTTCGTAATTTACCTTAAAGTATGTAGGTGGGCACATTAGAACCTTAGTTGGTTGAAAACAACTCATATATACTTTTATTAACTAAGAGGATTAAATGTTTAACTAAGAGGATTAAATGTTTTTTATAATAATTAGTCAATATTTATTATCTTTCGTTACTTTACTACTTAGACTGAGGGAGAGGAATCTTAAATATAACGAAAAATTGTTTTCATGGAAAAATGGCTCAACAACTAAAACATTCAAAAAACAACCTTACCTTGAAAAAATGGTGGCGAGTTTTTGTTTGATCAATATTTGTAGAAACTTTGCAAAATAAATTTCAAAGTTTGGAGAAACAGTTTTTAATAAATAAAAATTCTTAGTATTCAATAAAAACATCTTTCAAAACAAGAACTTGAAAACTAGATCTTAATATCTAAAAATCAGATATAGACAAAGGCTGGTGTATAAACTATATGGCTGAGTGAAGAGGAAATACAACTTATATAAAGATAAGGTTAATTTTTTACTATGTCAGTATCTAATTTATTTATAGTAATTAGCCAAACCCAAAGAGCTAAATTTAAAACTTAATCCTTATCAACCTTAATCTTAGACGGATAGATTTAGAGAAAAATTAAATATAAAAAGACGTATTTTTTACAAAAAGAAATCTGGCATTGGTTCTGCCGATTCTGTCTGTCTCTATTGATTGTAAAATATCCAAAAATTATTCCACTAATATAAGACTTAGAGAATGATCTAATGATCTATCGTGCAAAGTTTACAAAATTTTCCATTGATTCTAAAGTATTTAAATACATAAACGCACAGACATGTACATTTATGTCGAATGTATAAATTTTTAGTTTTGATAAACTTATCTTTTAAAATTACTAAAAACAGTAGTTATCACATAATCAAAAAAATTGGTTAATTTATATAAGAAGTTTTCCTATTGAAGAAGTTTGCATAAAGAGAAGTTCCGATATTTACTCAATATAAGCTTCCCGTCTTATAAACACAAAAGTCTCTACACGAAAAGAACTTAAGGTGTTGGCAACTGGTTGCAGCTACAACAAAATATTTGGTTTTAAATATCCACCAAAATTTTAACTAAACTTTTAACTTCAAAAAATTTACTTAGTTGTTCGTCTAGCCCTTGCTCTTCCCATTTGACTTCTACATTAAGTTTTCGCCAGTTAATATTTTGCAAAACTTTTTGCCAAATTTCTTCATCTTCCAGGTGAGCAATTTGCCATTTCATAGCTACCAGTTGACCCGGCTTGAAGCCTTGTCTCTTACGAAAATCCTGCACTGCTCTTTCAAAATCTCTAACATAACCAAGTACACTTAAGTCTTTATCTACCACTAAATCAATCTTGAGATAACCTAATTCTCCACTGTATTCCCAACATTCACCCTCTGTTTTAGATAAATCTTTACTAAGCAAATTACACTCTTTTTGTAGTAGTTCAACCAAATCAGATTCAATTTCAAATTTAGCAAAATCAGCATAAAGTGGCTGTCTTACACGAATTTGTCTCTCTTTACGAATACTGTGAATTTGACTAACTAAGTTTCTAACTAGCTCCATTCTATCAAGTAATTCTTGTTGTTTTGGAGTAATTGGCTCTGTGCTTGGATAATCAGTTAAATGTACAGATTCAGGTCCTTGGTCTGGTTTGACTAGTGACCAAATTTTTTCAGTATTAAAAGGTTGAATTGGTGCTGTAACTGTAGCAAAAAGTCTAAGCGTTTCAACTAAACAGGCCGTCACTTCTTCTCCGTGACTTTCAAGAACATCTTTACTACGACGAATATACCAAGTAGAAAAATCACGAATGTAAGG
>CAKZLR010000059.1 GCA_937127165.1 uncultured Candidatus Peregrinibacteria bacterium | reverse complement strand
AATAACAGGGTTCAAAAATTCTCTTCCGAAGGTAAATTTTTAGCTTTATGGGGCGAATATGGCAGTAATAGCTCACAGTTTAACACACCTCTTGGAATTGCAGTAGATAAATCGGGCAAAATATTTGTTTCTGATACGAATAATCATCGTATTCAAGTATTTAATAGTAATGGCAATCTTCTGGGAATTTATGGAACATTTGGTTATGATGATCCAAACTTTTGTTATCCAAAAGGTATTTTTGTAAATAGTTCAGGCAAAATATACATAGCTGATACCGGAAATCGATCTATTAAATCTTTTCGATATAAAGACGAATTGCGTTTTCAAATATCTCTGAAAGAATCATGGAATTTAATATCAATTCCTATAGAGCCTTTGGAACCGACTATTCAAAAGGTTTTATCGCAGATTGTTGAAGATGTTAGGTCAGTTTGGGAATATGATCCAGAAAACGGATGGAAACATTGCTGTTTCATGAATTCGAAAAGTATTATTGGTGATCTAAATAGAATTGAAGCAGGAAAGGGATATTGGATCGATATGATAAGACCAAAAACGCTTGAAATAAAGGGAACCGAACCAGATGACTACATTATTGCCCTAAAGCGAGGATGGAATTTAGTTGGTTGTAAAGGTATTTTTTCTGATAAGCTATGTAATGCGCTATCTGGTATAAATGGCAAATATTGTTCAATTTGGATATATGATAATATATCTGGCAAAATGAAAAATATTATGGACAATACATATTATAGTGGTTTAGAATATGAGCTAGGAAAATATGAAGGATTTTGGATTGAGGTAAAAGAGGATTGTATCTGGAATATAAATCAATATAAATATAATATAGCAATATAGCAAATTCTTTTTGCTGTAACATTATAATATTAGTTATATTATTAGTTATATTAATAGTTTTGCAGGCTAATAACTTAATAACTAATCAACCCATCTTTGAGAACAATCCATGCCGCCTTATAAAGGCTAGATTTGAAGGAATGGAACAGCTTGATGTTCTTGTAACTTTTTACTAAATGATTGTAGGTAGCTCATAAAGATATAAGTCTAATTTTGAAGTACTTGACAAAATGTGTGATTTGTCTGACAATTCTCGCGTCAATTTGTTGCGGGGTAGAGTAAAGGCAGCTCGTCTGGCTCATAACCAGGAGGTCGAGGTTCGAGTCCTTGCCCCGCTACCATTTTGAGCTGGGGCTGTAGCTCAGCTGGTTAGAGCGCTGCCCTGTCACGGCAGAGGTCGCGGGTTCAAGTCCCGTCAGTCCCGCCATGTAATTTCTGTGTTATATGGTGTTTTTTATTGTGCTTTTCTGACTTAAATTTTTCGTATTGTGTTCGCAATGTGATTTTCTTAAATTGACAATTAAATTGCCAAACTATTATTTTTTAGGTATTTATCGGATATATGTTAAATGGACTTTGTTTGTGTCTGACCTTGATTTGAACTAAGATCAAATTTTGATTCGTAGAGCTGTTGGGTCTTGTTTTGGGTTATCATTTTATTTTTTGGTTATAACCTCTTTGTTTTTAGGAAAAAAGCAAACACTTCTACCTTCTCTATAAAGGTAAGACTTATGTATCTGTACACTTAAGTTTAAGAATTTAAGAGTAAGTTAGCTGGCTAAAGTACCAGCCTTATATTTTCTTAACTCAAAAGTGCTTTTATCTCTTCTTTTTATTGATGAACAAAGAGCCAAAAGAGCGATCAAACGAACTTAATTTGTTGCAAATCGCTTTTATACAACAAAAGACAACAATCCCCTAATGAATTTTTTAATTTAGATTATCAAAAAATAATACAATAATACAATACAATACAATACAATACAATCTTGAGGGTGATTTTGTATTTTTTAAAAAATGGTGGACCTTACCAGACTCGAACTGGTCACCTCTTCCATGCCATGGAAGCGCTCTAACCAACTGAGCTAAAGGCCCAATCAGGGGCTGAAAGTACTGTCAAAAATCGGAAAAAATGTCAAGTTGTTATTCTCTCTCATCAAAGATGATGAGGTTTTGATTTTTATTACAACTAAATGTTTCTGTAAAACAGAGTGAAATTAATTATTTTTTACTTCTATTTTTAACTTTTTAACTATATTTAGAAAATATCAGTTATAAGAAAATATCAGTTATATATATGTTATATATAGATATAGTGATTAGTGATCGCGGTTTAATGATTTATAAAAGCTCCCCTTCGATCTTAATCTTTTAGGTATGCTTACAAACATTGAGCTTTGTGTCTTAAATAATGATCAAGAAGAACTAGAGCTACCATCGCATCAACCATTGGTACAGCTCTAGGTAGAACACACGGATCATGCCTACCGCTAACTTTGTCCAGTAAAATTTCTTCACCTTTTTCGTTAACAGTTTTTTGTGGGTTCATAATCGTGGAGGTTGGCTTGAATGCGATATTCATTATAATATCTTCACCATTACTAATTCCACCTTGAATACCCCCAGAATTATTTGTTTTAGTTCTTATTTTGCCATTATGATCAACATAAAACTCATCATTGTGTTCTAGTCCGGTTAAATAAGTACCACTAAAACCTGATCCAATTTCAAAACCTTTAGTAGCTGGTAAAGACATCAAGGCATGGGCTAATTCTGCTTCTAATCGATCAAAAACTGGCTCACCCAAACCAATTGGACAAGATCTGACTATGCAAGTTATTACACCACCCAGAGAATTTCCTTGAGCTTTAGTTTGTATAATTAGATCTTCCATCTTTTTAGCAGCTTCTTGGTCAGGGCAACGAACTACATTGCTTTCAATAATTTCTAAACTAATACTGTTGTAATCAATTTTAGCCGAAATATTTTTAATCCTACTTACAAAAGATAAAATCTCTATCCCAAATTTTTGTTTTAAGATTTTTTTCGCCAAGGCTCCAGCCATTACTCTAGCAGTGGTTTCGCGAGCACTAGTTCTACCTCCGCCTGACCAAGCTCGAATACCATATTTTTGTTGATATGTGTAATCGGCATGACTAGGACGATACTTGTCTTTTAAATAAAGATAGTCTTGCGGTCTAGCATCTTTATTATACACCAACATACAGATTGGTGTACCTAGTGTTTGCCTTTCAAAGACACCGGAAAGTATGTGAACTTTATCTTCTTCTTTCCGACCAGAAGAAAGATTACTTTGACCAGTAGCTCGTCTTTTTAGCTCAAATTCGATCTCTTCTTCGCTAATAGTAATTCTTGGCGGACAACCATCGATCACACATCCGACAGCGCCTCCGTGTGATTCTCCAAAAGTAGTAACCCTAAATAGATGCCCAAAAGTATTGCCAGCAGACATATTAATTGTCTGGTACGAAATAACTTTTATAATTGACTTTTGTCAAATCTAGAAGTCAGGATACTTATTCTGAAAAATTAGCAAGGTGCAAGGTTCTCTTTGATTTTTAAGTTTTTACAAAAGTAATAATCTGATTTTGAATTTGCATTTGTTTAAATTGTTTAATTAAGTGTCTAACTTTTTTAACATTTTTAACATAATCACAGTAATTTGATTACAATAATTATTGACTCTAATTAACCCTGTTATAAATATAACCCTGTTAACCCTGTTAATATAACTGTATTTAATTAAAAAAACTTGACAAATAATCTTGACAAAAAGAGAAAATTGATAAAACAGTTCCAGGTCGACTTTTTAAGTGGTGTGGAACCAACTCTTCCCATTCCGAACAGAGTCTTGAAACTCACCTACGCTGATGATACTTGGATGCAGATCCAGGGGAAAGTAGGCCAAAGTCGACGTCTCGTTTGCTACCCCCTAAAGGGGTGGTTTTTGTTTGTTTAGTAATAAATGTGTAACAACATTAGATAAATCAAGCTTAAAAAACATCACTTTTTATTTCAATTTCATGAAAATACTGAAAGGAGATATATGATTCGAAAGATTAAAATTTTTTGGTTTGGAGAAATATAAAACTTTTAGTGGGATTAGTTTATTCAGACTTTTCTAATTGATTATATTAAAATTATATAAATATTATATATATATTGTTTTGTAGTATTATTTTTCTGTACCCCCTCTTCATAGTAGCTATTGATTAAAACTTGATACTTTAATTTCTTTTAGAAATTTCTCTTGACTAAAACAAGATGTATGCTAATCTGAATGTTAGATTAGTCAAATTTTAAATAAAATTTATGATATGGCCAAAAAAAACCATCTACACCAAAATAAAACTCCTAAAAATAATAATGAATCTACGGAAAAAGAAGTTTTATTTACTGTACCCGGTAAGAGAGATACTTCATCTGTGGATTTTGCTATCACCACTAAAACTTTAGACGAAACAAATGAAAAAAAGATGAATCCAGAAATTCACCTAACTGCTGACGGTGTCGTCTTACCAAAAGAAGAAACTGTTATAGGGATTAACTTCAAGGTTGGTACAGAATTTAGTAAAAAAGATTCTAAAGAGGGTGAAGATCAGGTTCAGGTGATCGGAAGAAAAGCTGTAGGAAGAATTCCTTCAACTAAAGTAGGCTTACAATTTATGAGAAAAAGATTTGGTTTTTCATGGAAAAGATATGGTAGGAAAATTAGTTTATTTATCCTTGTCTTTGGAGTAGTTGGTGTCTTAATTGTTAGTTTTGTGGCGGCTTGGTTGATTGATCAATATCAAAGTGCTAGACCTTTAAGCGCTGAAGAAAGGAGGGAGAGTGGGGTAGTTTATGCTAGAGATGGTAAAACCATTTTGTTTAAATTATTCGACGAAGAGAGGAGAGAGATTGTACATTTATGTGATCCAAATATTCCTTTAGAAAAACAAGAAGGAAATTGTATTCCTAAAAATATGCAATTAGCCATAATAGCTCTTGAAGATGAAAAATTTTATTTTAATGAAACCGGAATTCCTTGGAGTAATATAGCTGGTGCGGCTGTTCAATGCTTAACATCTGGTGGAGACAAGTGTCGTGGTGGTAGCGGTATTTCTCAACAATTGGTTAAAAACCTAACAGGGGATAAAGATCCTACTATTGATAGAAAAATTAGAGAATTGTTCACTGCTATAAAGTTAAATCAGGAAAATCCTCACGATAAGATCTTAGACACCTATCTAAATACAATTCCTTTTGGAAGAAATGCATATGGAGTTCAAGAAGCTGCTAAGTCTTATTTTGATAAAGACATAAAAAATATTTCTACACCAGAAGCTTGCTATTTGGCAGCTTTGGTCCAACAACCAACTACCTATTCTACAAGTATAGAAAAGAGAAATACGGAAGAATTTGATAGTTTTGGAAGACCATGGAAAGATCATTGGTTAAAATTTGAAAGCAGGAAAAACATTTGTCTCCAAAAATTGCACGATTTAATTCTAATACCTGGGGAACAAACCCCTTTTATTACAACCAGAGAAGAATTAGAAAGTCTTAAACAAGCAGAGGTAACCTTTACGCCTAATAGAATTATTTTTAAATATCCACATTTTACTGATTTTGTTAGAGAAGAGCTAAAAAAAATAATACCGAATGAGAGAGATTTATACGAAGGTGGTTACAGAATAGTCACCACGATTGATCCAGTAATCCAAGAAAAAGTTGAAGCAGCGGTGGCAGCTAGAGTTCAATCTAACTTATTTGCCAATGGTGCAAACAACACTTCTGCTTTAGTCTTGGACAGAAATACTGGGGAAATTATTGCTATGGTAGGTTCTAGAGATTATTATGCCAAAGAGATCGATGGCCAAGTAAATATAATCACTACACCTCAACAACCTGGAAGTAGTATTAAGCCATATGTTTATGCAGCTGCCCTGAGTAAGGGTTTTAACCCAGGAACTATCATTATTGACAAACTCACTGATTTTGGTGGGGGATATAGGCCAACTAATTATGGAGGTCAGACTGGTTATGGTCCAGTTACCATAAGATATGCTTTACAAAATTCTTTGAATATTTCCGCTGTAAAAGCTGCAATTTATGCAGCTGGGCAAGGTGATTATAATCCTGCAGCTGGTATCAATGAAGTTTTTAATTTTTCCGAAAAAGTCGGGCTGGTATTTCCTTGTGTACCGTCAGTTGATGGTGATAAATGCAAAGATCCTCAAACAGCTAAAAGAGCCTATCGCGATAGGTGTTCTTTAGCAGCGGCATTGGGCGGTTGTGAAGTAACCATGTTATCTCATGCTACTGGGATTAATACTCTTTTGAACGAAGGAAATTTACGAACTGCCACACCTTTTATTAGTATAGAATCTAGAATTAATCCAGAAATAAACGAGTCATTAAAGCAAAGGTTAGCAGATCTCTACCCAAAAAAAGATGCTGTGATTGATCCGTTAGTTGCTAAACAGATAGCTAACATTATGTCTGATCATTCAGCTAGACTTGTGTTCGGTCCTTTTGGTGCTAATCTGATGTTAGATGGTTGGTGGGGGGTTAACTCAGTGGCAGCTAAAACAGGAACTAGTAATGATGTAAGAGATGTCTGGACAGTTGGTGGTTCGCCTTATTACACGGTAGCTGTTTGGGTTGGTAATACGGATAATTCTCCAATGAAATCAGATGCTTCTTCGGCTAACTCAGCCGGTGGTATTTGGAAAGATATAATGAAAGTTATACATGAAGGTAAACAACCTAAAGGTTTTAGTACAGATGGTCTTAGACCTTACCCAATAAACTGTGCTGGCACAACTCCTGGTTGGTGTCGGGGGAACGAGCTTCTTACTGATAGTCAAATTAGAGTTATTCAAGACGGTGAAAAGAAAATGGCGGCTGAAGATTTTGATCTATTAGAATCTAATATTTTCGTTTTTAGAAACGAGGTTTTATCCCGTAAGGTTAAGGTTAGCAAACTTGATGGTAAACTTGCTTCCAAAAATTTACCTGAAGTTTTTATCGAAGAGGTAGAATGTATAATGCCTATTAGTGGTTTTCCAAAATTAAAAAACTGGTTTGAACCAGCTAAAACAGTTGATGTTGGTTCTTCTAAATGTCCTACAGAGTTTGGAGATATGGTTAGTGGAATACAAGAGATGTCACTTAATACCGGATCTTTAGCGAGTAATGCTAATGCCCCCACGACTATATTTATAAGTGCAACTCCAACTCAACCAGGTGGCTCTATGAGATATATCAAATTAATTGTTGGCGGTCAGGAAGTTAACAGTGGGGTTAATAGTATTGCACTGAGTAGTGAAAGTTTAGGCTTAACAGGTATTTTTGATGTGGAAGTTATAGCTGAAGATAGTTTCGGTATTAAAATCTCAAAAAAATTTACAAATGTGACTTTTTTAGCTGCTACATCTAGTAGTATTAGCGATATAACTAGCATTAGTTGTACGATTATTTCAGGATCAAGTCCGGTTCAAGCTAGTTGTGTTATCACAACTTTACCGGGGAAATCTATTCCTTCTAATTTATTTGTTCAAGTAGGTGATAAATCTACACTGTGTGTAACTACACCTTGCACCATAGATTTGCCAAGCAATCCGGGAACATACACAATATTTGCAGAAGTTGGAGGTAATCAACAAAGTTTTGGTAATATAACAATACCATGATACAATCAAAAATGATACAAACAATAGGTTTAGTTGGTTATGGGGTATTTGGAAAGTTGTTGGCCCACAAGCTCAAAGATTTTTTTGAGATCAAGATATACGACAAAAAAGGAATTTCTTTAGAAGGAGAACAAAATTTACAAAGGTCTGATCTTGTGGATGTATTAAATCAGAAGGTAATAATCATAGCTATCCCTGTACAATTTCAGGAGCAGTTTTGGGTTGAGAATGCAAGCAAAGTGAGACTAGACAGCCTAATAATGGATGTTAGCTCTGTAAAAATAGAGCCGATTAACTTGATGCAGAAATACTTACCTGAATCGGTCCAAATAATTGGGCTACACCCTTTATTTGGGCCCCATAGTGTAGCTAGTCAAGGTAGCTGGGACGGTTTTACCGTCGTTTCTTGTCCAGTAAGAGTTCATTCTAGATCGTATCGACTAGTAAAAAATTTTATCCAAAAAAAATTAAAACTTCGAATTTTGGAAACATCTCCGGAAGAACATGATAAAGAAATGGCTTTTGTACAAGCTTTAACTTTTTTTATAGGTAAATCTGTAGAGAAAATGAACATCCCCCAGTCTCCTTTGAGCACTCGTACCTACAATTATTTGCTATCAATAAAATCTGTTGTGGAGAGCGATACTAACGACCTTTTTGAGACAATTCAAAAACATAACCCTTTTGCCAAGCAAGTTAGGGAGGACTTTTTAGAGTCTTTAAATAAGATAAACCAAGATTTAGAATTAGGCACAATATCTAAAAACTAATTTAGTCTTTTTTAGATAATTATACAAAGCTTTTTTGAAATCTGCTTTTTATAATAACTAGATTTCTACAGACAAAAAATCCGTTTTTATAGACCTTTATACACTTATTTTATGATATTTTTTTGCTAAAAATTAAAATAATCCAGAATTTCTTGTATATCTAAGTCGTTTATTTTTACATCAAACACCCCTTCACCAATTTTTCTCAAAAGAGTCCAGTTAACTGCTTTGCCAACGTTTTTTTTGTCTACTGATATTAGGTAGTTCAGTTTTTCAACCAGATTTTTTTGATCAATTTTATTTTTAAACAAACTTAAGTCAACGGGCAAATTTGCGTTAATTATAGCTTTTTTAACTAATTCTAACTCTTTTTGACTCAACCAGCCAAGCTTAAATGACAAAAAGCTTTCTGCCAGAATTCCAATAGCAATAGCCTCTCCGTGAAGTAAATTTACGCCTATTTGCCAACTGAGAGATTCTACTGCATGCCCAAAAGTATGTCCAAAATTAAGTAATTTTCTCATACCAGTAGTTTCCCTTTCATCCTGCTCAACAATTTCTTTTTTAATTCGACAACTAGTTACGAGGAGTTTTTCTAATTGAGATGGGGTAATTTTATCTATATCTTCACGAACAAAGAATTTAAATAATTCTTGATCAAAGATGAGTCCATGTTTAATTATTTCTGCAAAACCTTGCACTAATTCTCTTTTGGGTAATGTAGACAAGGTGTTTACGTCTATTAGCACCATTTTAGGTTGATAAAAAGTACCAATGTGATTTTTCTGATTTAGAAAATTAAAACCAGTTTTACCACCGATACTTGAATCTGACTGAGCAATTATAGTTGTTGGGATTTGAATAAAATCAATACCCCTCATATAAGTTGAGGCAACAAAACCAACTATATCTCCGATAACTCCGCCACCTAAGGCAATTAGTAGACTTTTTCTATCAAATTGCTTTTCTGTTAGATATTTCCAGCAAAATTCTATTGTTTGTAGGTTTTTCTGATTTTCTCCACTTGGTAAAATAAGTGTGTGTAGTTTTTGATCAAAATGCGAACACAATTGTTCAAGCCAAAAAGGAGCAATTTTTTCGTCTGTAACCAGGCAAATTTGTATGTATTCTTTGAAACTAAATAGACTTTGTATTTGGTTTAGGCCACCTTGCTTAAAAATTATGGGGTAGAAGCTTTCTTGCTTTGAAATTTTCACGTTAATTTGTTGCATATTTTACCATTTTATACAAAAAAACTAATGTCAACTTACGAAGCTAGATTTTAACTTGCTCGAAGCTTTAGTACAAATGTAAAAAATAAAAACAAATCTTGACAAAAGTCAAAAAATTAGTTTGATCAAAGGATTGCTAATTTTGAGCATTTTGCTCATTTAGTATTTTTACAGTTGGATTTGCAATTAAAGTAGAACATCTTCATAGTTTTTAATTTTAGACTTTAGTTTAGTTTGAATAGCTCTTTTAAAATTCTAACTAATCTAAATATCTAAAATTAAAAAAATTAAAAATTAAAGTAGCAAAAATAACTTTATCTCAAATTAAAACTTAAGAGCATATGGTGGATGCCTTGGGAATAGACGCCGATGAAGGACGCGGTACACTGCGATAAGTTTGGGCAAGATGTGTACAATCGTTAGAGCCCAAAATCTCCGAATGGAGAAATCTGTTTAGGGTAATGCCTAAACGAACTAGTGTAGTAACTAGTTAATCGGGAACCTGCTGAAGTGAAACATCTCAGTAAGCAGAGGAAAAGAGACAGACATGCAATTCCCCTAGTAGTGGCGAGCGAACGGGGAATAGCCAAAAACTTCAGTAAGCCATGTTGCTGGATTGAAGAGTTCTCTCCGGAGAACTTAGATTGAGAGCAACTGCCCTGTTGGGGGATTAAGGCACTGTAAGGGTTGTCGGGAAATTACGTTCTGGTCCAACAACCAGAGAAAAGGTGTAAAAAACTTACATAAAGTAGAATTATTTGGAAAAATAAGCCGTAGAGAGTGAAAGCCTCGTATACGAATTGTGTAAGTTACCTTTTGGTAATTATCCCAAGTACAACAAGAGCACCGAGAAGTCTTGTTGGAATCGCCCGTGACTACGCGGGAAGGCTAAATACGTCTATTCACCGATAGTGAACTAGTACCGTGAGGGAAAGGTGAAAAGATCCCCAGGTAGGGAAATGAAAGAGATCCTGAAACCATATGCTTACAACAAGTGGAAGGGGTTTAAACCCTGACTACGTGCCTATTGAAGAATGATCTGACGAGTCAGCTGTGTAAGGCAAGGTTAAGGTCGATGGTGACTGTAGCCGTTAGTGAAAGCGAGGGTTAACTGCCCGTTTAGTCTTACGCACTGGACCCGAAACCTAGTGAGCTACCCATGGTCAGGTTGAATTTAGGATAAAACCTAAAGGAGGACCGAACTCGTGACGGCTGCAAACGTCTGGGATGAACTGTGGGTAGGGGTGAAATGCCAATCGAACTAGGTGATAGCTGGTTCTCGCCGAAATAGTTTTAGGGCTAGCCTCGAGTTAAAGTTTGCAGGAGGTAGAGCACTGAATGTGTTTAGGGCCCTTGGGTACCTAACACAAACAAACTCCAAATTCCTGTGTAACGTTCCTCGGGAGTCAGACTGTGGGATCTAAGTTTCATAGTCTAGAGGAGAAGAGTCCAGACCGTCGAATAAGGCCCCCAAATCATAGCTATAGTGTAAAAGAGGTGGAATTACTAATACAACCAGGAGGTTGGCTTAGAAGCAGCCATCCTTTAAAGAAAGCGTAACAGCTCACTGGTCAAGTAGTTCTGCGCTGACAATGTATCGGGACTAAGCTATGTGCCGAAGTCACGGATTGCAATTCGTTGCAATGGTAGGCGAGCGTTCTAATCGCGGTGAAGCATAAGAAGAAATTCAATGTGGAGCGATTAGAAGTGAGAATGTCAGAATTAGTAACAAATGATGTAAAGTGAAAAACTTTACCACCGAAAATCCCAGGTTTCCTACGCCACGATTTTCGTCGTAGGGTTAGTCGGCCCTTAGTGAGGTTTCTAACGGAGCCTTGCGATGGACATATGGTTAATATTCCATAACTAGGTGTAAATGTGATGGAGTAACGCAATTTGGTAGCTTTAGCGGTTTTTGGCTATAGCCGTTGGCAGTTTTAGAAAGCTGATATGTGGCAAATCCATATATCTTTGGTAAGTTTTCTTAACGAAACTACTGCCACTTTCGAGAGCTGTCAAAACTCTCTCAAGAGAGAATTAAGGTGAACCAAGTTGCCAAGAAAAACTTCTAAACTTAGTTTACGCCTATCCGTACCGCAAACCGACACTGGTGGATGAGGAGAGAATCCTAAGGTGAACGGGTGAATAATAGGTTAGGGAACTCGGCAAAAAAGCGGTCGTAACTTCGGGATAAGACCTGCCTCAACTGTTTGAGGCTACAACAAAAGAATCTCTGCTGACTGTTTAACAAAAACACAGCTCTCTGCTAATTCTAAAAGAAGAAGTATAGAGGGTGATGCCTGGCCAGTGTCAGAAGGTCAAAGCAACCTGCGCAAGCAGTTTGCCCAAGCCCTGATGAACGCCGGCGGTAACTATAACCGTCCTAAGGTAGCGAAATTCCTTGGCATATGAGTAATGTCCCGCACGAATGGCATAACAAGTGGAGAACTGTCCCAACCATTAACCCGGTGAAGTTCCAGAGGGAGTGAAGATGCTCTCTACCCGTACCAAGACGAAAAGACCCTATGCAGCTTTACTATAGGTTGTCGTTGTTATTTAACTTTGCTTGCTCAGGATAGCTGGGAGACTGTGAAGCCTGGACTCTGGTTCAGGTGGAGTCAACCTTGAGATACCAGCCAGGTAATTTTAAATAACTAATTTGAGTGCAACTAACTCAAAGACAGCGGCTGCCGGTTAGTTTAACTGGGGCGGTTGCCTCCTAAATAGTAACGGAGGCGTCTAAAGGTTGGCTTAGCTAGGATGGAAATCTAGCCTCAAAGTACAAAAGCACAAGCCAGCTTGACTGCAAGACCTACAAGTCGCGCAGATGCGAAAGCAGAGTTTAGTGAACCGATGCGTCCGAGTGGAAGGCGCAAAGATCATCGGATAAAAGTTACGCTAGGGATAACAGGCTGATCTTGCCCAAGCGTCCACAGCGACGGCAGGGTTTGGCACCTCGATGTCGGCTCGTCCCATCCTGGGGGTGAAGTAGCTCCCAAGGGTTTGTCTGTTCGCCAATTAAAGGGGCACGCGAGCTGGGTTCAAAACGTCGTGAGACAGTTTGGTCTTTATCTGGTATGGGCGTGCGAAATTTGAGAGGGCAGGTCTCTAGTACGAGAGGACCGAGACCTATGAGCCTCTGGTGTATCGGCTGCACTGCCAAGTGCACTGTCGAGTAGCTATGCTCAGTTTGGATAACCGCTGAAAGCATCTAAGTGGGAAGCCGTCCTCAAGATTAAATTTCGTAGTGATTTTATCACGACAGGCTCCTGGAAGACTACCAGGTATATAGGCTATAGGTGTAAGACTAGTAATAGTCTCAGCCAAGTAGTACTAATCAGCCGAATTTTAATTTGAGATAGAACTTTGCTGTTTATGTCTACTTTATTGCAAATTCAACCGTAAAAATATTAAAAAAGCGAACAAACTAGAAGTTTTTCAAATAGTATTTTCGGATTACTTTGTTTTTGTTTTGAGTTTATCAGTACAGATTTTTTATTGTGTTTAAATCTGGTTTTATTTTTTCTAGTTTTATCTAGATAAGTTAGTTATTAGGTAATATGTTTTTTAGTATTTTTTAGCACGCTTAAATTTTTAATACCTTCTGTTCAGATTTTAAGATAAAAAATAATTCTAAGAACTAAAAGCAAAAGTATTCTAGCTTAGCTTGAAGCTTTGCTAATTAGAATTTCTAAAATTTGTGTATAATTTTGCCACGACAACCTTTGATCAGCTAATTGCAATGAGTTAGAGGCAAATTTAGTCCCTTTAAGATTATTTACAATTGTTTTTCTAGGCTTAGCAAATAGAGATTTTAAAATATCTTTAGCATTTTGTCTGTTTTCTTGGGTTTGTAAGAATTTAGATGTTAGTTTTGGTTTGGCAGTAATTAAAGTTGAGTAAACTTTTGGTGAAGGGTAAAAATTACCCGGCGCAATATCGTTTTCAATTTTTAATTCCCAAAACAAGTTTAGCCACGCTCCAAAGAAAGTGATTGGTTTATCCAGTCTAATTTTTTGAGCTACTTCTTTTTGCAATATGACAGCAAAAGGAGAATTTGGATAATAAATTGCTAGATCTACCAAAATTCTGGATCCGCAACTAAATGGCAAATTAGAAAGTAAGACAAAATTTGGTAGTTTTTTTTGGCAAATAAAATTTAATCCATCTTCGTTAAAAATTTCTAGATTTTTGACATCAGAGAATCTTTGTTTCAAAAAAGCGATAGCGTCACTATCAATTTCTACTAAAATAAGTTTTTTACCTAAATCCATAAAGTATTGGGTTAGGTCTCCTTGACCAGGTCCAATTTCTAGAATGAAATCAAAGTTGTACTTTTTAACAAAATCTCGCATTTTTTTAGCAACCTTTAGTTGCATCTGCTCGTTGACTAAAAAATTTTGACTTAACTTCTTTTTTGGTTGGACGTGAGTTTTGTGTTTACTAACCATATTTCTAACCCTTAAAGTTGTGGCTGGAGCTAATTTTAAAAAAACTTTTAAGTTGAAATATTTTTACGAGAGATAGATTCAGATTTAGTAAGTTGTAAAGTAAGCTCTCAAATTCAGTTGGTTTAGTTTAGAACTAGACTAGTTTTGAAAATTTTTTGTTTTTACATTCTTTGCGAAATTTCTTGACCACTTTGCCTTAATTGTTTAAAACTATGGTAAAACTATAGATAAATAAGATATTAAATCATACATATGTCCCAAAAAATTTTAGACCCTCAAATAGTTGTAAATATAGCTTGGTTATCTCGTATTAATGCGAAGCCGTCATTGGAATTTTTGGAAAAATTTGGTAAAGAATTAGGGACTGTTTTAGAATATGTAGAACAGTTAAAAGAGGTTGATATTAGTTCTGTAGATAGCCTTCTGGGTTCTTCTAGAATAATTACTATAGACGAATTAGCAGAGGATGAACCGTATCCTGATCAGGAAGAAATGGCTAGAATTAGGCAAAATATTATCGACAATTTCCCCCAAAAACAAGGTAATTTGTTGGTCTTGCCTGGTTCAGGAATTTTTGATAATTAAAACTTGTGATAATGAGTGAGTTTTCTATTCTTGAAGCTAGAAGAACTCTACGATATAGGTTGCTGGAGATATTTTTGGGATTTTGCTCTTTTAGTTTTTTGGTTTTTTTGGTTATCACTTCTGCGATTTATCCGGAATTTGCAGCGATTTTTTTAATTGTCTACAGTTTTTTTTGGCTACTTAGAGTAGCCATTATTTGTCTTTATACAATTTATAGTTACAAAAATCTTCGTCGCTGGGAATCTTTTAATCTTCCGCGGTTGTTAGATTCTTTTGATAAAAATCTTGATGAAGTTAGGGATAGGTTATTTTTGATCAAAAAAAAATTTGAAAAATCTTTAGATTGGGCTAGTCATATACAAAAGGATATTGATTATCTGCCTAAGCTTCAAAACTCTAAGTTTGGCAAACCTAATCGATTATTTCACATTCCTATTTTTTCTGTGTACAACGAGTCTTCCGAGATACTAACGAGATCTTTAAGGAGTATCTTTGATAGTGGCTATGATTTATCAAGAATAGTTGTGTTTATAAGCCAAGAGGCTAGACTGGGACAACAAGCTAATAAAAATTTCAGGAACAAGATTACAAATCTAAAATGGATCAATGCTAGTAACATATCCGAAACCAATTTATCAGTTGTGTACAATTCAGATCATACAGAATTGAATAACTATCGAAACGAACACTTTGCCAAATTTAAGATCCAAAAAAACAAATTAAATGTTATTTTCGTTCAACACCCAGATGGTCTAGAGGGTGAAATTAAAGGTAAAGCAAGTAATGAGGACTGGGCTGGTCGCCAAGCCTCTTTGTTTGTTCATTCTCAAAAGATTGATCCAGAATTGGTACTTTTGACTAGTCTGGATGCAGATTCTCGTTTAGGTAAAAACTATTTTCACTTGCTCTCATTAAGATTCTGTTTAACAGATGACAGACTACAGTCTGGCTTTCAACCAATTCCGGTTTATTCAAATAATTTTTTTAACACTGGTTTAATTCCTAGATTAATAGCTACACAAACAACATTGTACCAATTTGCTCAAAATGCGGTTGAAGATGATGTAGTTTTTTTTGCTAATTATAGCTTGCCTTTAGTGGTTGTTAGAAATGTTAACTTTTGGGTTAGAGACGGTATTGCTGAAGATTACTTGTTATTTGCTAAATGTTACATAAAGTATCAATCTAATTTTCGAGTAATTCCCTTCTACGGAGTTTTTGAAGGAGATGCGGTAGAAGCAGAAGATTATATAGAATCAATTGCTAACCAGTACAAACAACTGCAGAGATGGTCTTGGGGCGGTGTAGAAAGTTTCCCATATATGTTTTACAACCTTTTTATATCTCCAAAAAAACCACAAATATCCATATTTAAAAAAATAAAAAAAATGTTTTCTCTGTTTGCTAACCACTTTTTCTGGGCTACCACCCCTTTATTTTTTTCTATTGGAGTGTTTTTACCTGTATTTTTTGGTGGGGAAGTTTTTAAAAGTACACCAGCTGGTCAGAGTTTGTCCAATTTCTCTAGTATATTCGCCCTGATGAGTATAGTTTTTTTGTGTGTTTTTACCTTTATTACTTTTAATTATATTGCTCCTAAAGCTAATCAGGGTCAAAAACTTAGCTTAAAATATATCTTAATGATTATTACTCAATGGATTGTTTCACCTTTTATATATGGTTTTATAGGTATTCCTGCTTTAGATAGTCAAATTAGAGGGGTTTTTGGGAAATATTTAGGATATTGGGTAACTCCTAAAAAATGACTAAGTTCTTTGGTTTATATCAATTTTAGCTAATTATCATTTATTATTTTTTATATTTACACATAATACCTAAAAAACTTTTTAAACATTTTTACTCAAATTTTAAAATCCTTTACCTTTATACACCTAAATTTAGTATTTTAAATTTTTCAAATTTCTTACATTCTCAATTATTTCTAAAATTTTTTCAACGTTTACAAAATTAAATTTTACTTTTTTATAGTCTATTCAATTCTTATAAAAACTGCTTATAGCGACGTTTCTAGAACTAGAAGGATTAACTGACAGTCACTTAATAAAAGAAACTATTTGATTTAGGTATAAATTTATTTTTTCTATATAAGTTTTTTATTTTTTTTAATGTTTTTTTTCCAAAAAGCCATCCTATAATCAAAAAAACCCCTAATAAAGGGACTGTCCATATTTGATTTAAAAAATATATTGAATCTCTTTGCTTCTCAACACAAATACCAAATTCATTGCGAATTTCTGCATTTGTACATGCAGTAACACACTTTCCGTCAAACAATTCTAATCCTAGTGGACAAAGTTTATCTAGATCAACACATACACCCTCTTTGTTTCTAATTTGGTTAGAATCACAAACTGGTTGACAAGTACCTTTTACAAACTCTTCATTATTTTTGCACACCTCATCTAGACTTCCTACAAATAACTCGATTGTTTGTATTCCCGGACTTTTTTCGGGGGACGAGTTATTTATATCTGGATTAAAAATGAGCCTAGTAGATTGTCCAATAACAGCATTTTTCGAGACTCTAAGACCAATTCTAAGACAACCTGTAGCTCTTGGTGGTAACTCTGATTTACTCTCACCGCTAGGTTCTAGTAAAGTGGTAGCTGACCTTGGTCCATAAACCAATTTTCGTTCATTTTCAAATAAGTTTTTAGATATAGGATAATCTAGTCCATCATATTCATTACTACAAATTGGTATTTGCGGTATTGATTGGTTTGTATCAATCTTGTAATATAAATCATGTACCCAATTAAAATCAATTTCGAAACCTTGGCCTTGCAATTCCAGACTAACAGATAAATCTGGAGTTGTAGTTACTGTAGTTGGGTTGCCATATCGAAAATAGACAAAAAATACTTCTTCATAATCAAAGGGAACAGCTTGAGCAACTTCAGTGTTTAGTATTGGCAATTTATTTTCTGCTTCACTAGCCAAAATATTTAGGCTAAGTAAGTTGGTAGCTAAGGCTATCACAAAACAAAACAAACATAGTTTGAGAATTTTTTTTAAAAACATCTTAACTAACATTTAAACAAATAAAAATACAAAAACAGTTCCCCAGAACACACCCAAAATAAAGCCAGCTAAAACTTCTGAAAGTGTATGTCCAATTCTCGTGTTCAAAGTTTTTATATCATCAAAGTACCCTTTTAAAATTATTTTATTTAATGCAATAGCATGTTGTCCTACTTGTTGTCTAACTCCCAAAGCATCACGGATAACGATAGCTGAAACTACTATACAGACACCAAACAAAGGACTATCAAAACCTTGAGTAAGACCAATAATTGTAGACATGGTGGATACAGTTGTAGTATGACTAGACGGCATGCCACCATCTGCAAATAAAATTTCATAAATAGTTTTTTTGCTTTGTAATATGGAAAGTATAGCTTTGATCAGTTGAGACAAAATTATAGCCCCAAAAGTACCAATAATTACTGGATTTTCCAACAGATTTTTTATAATTTCTAAAGACATTTAAATAAACTCAAAACTTAAAAAACTCTTTAGACCAACAACAAGAAATTTATTCTAACTTATTTTAACCAAAAATTTATATTCAAAAAATTAACAAAATAAGAGACAAATAAATATATAACAAATATAGACACTATAAATGAGCTGCAGGCTACTGCGAAGGCTAGTTGGGCCGTAGAAAATCTGGCAAGTAATTTTTCTTCAACTTTATTTTCTACTTTAATCATGATAAAGCCTATTATTAGTATAGAAACAATGGTAAAAATTGACCATAAAATAATCATAGATTGACTGTAAATCCAAGAATATAAACTCAATAAACTGAAAATCCAAGAAAATAAAAGAGACACCAACGCTGCCAAAACTGCATATATTAAGACGGAGATTGTTACAGTAAAAAGTATGTATGCAAATTCTCGATAGAGAATCTCAGGTTGGCCACTTCCAGAGTTTTTTGTATTTTTCCTCTGCTCATCTTGGTTGAGGTTTTTGGACGTTGTTTGGTTAGGTTCTATATTAACTTCTTGGTTAGTTTTTTTATCTGACATATTGCATTTTGTTTAAATTTTTTGACTGTAACTTAAATTACAACTATTTTTTAGCGTGACTAAAAGTTGTATATTAATGAGTTAGTTTAATTAACCGAAAAGGTCCGTTATTTTATAAAAAATTTTAAGTCAAGAATGAAATTTATCTAGTTTATTATTATTATTTGTGGGGATGTTTCAATTGTCTCTCTGGAGAGAAGAAAACCTACCAAGTTTAAATTTTTACTCAAAAAGTAGTTGATACTTTGTTTACTTTTCCAAATTTTCAATTTTTGATTACTAGGTCTTAAAATATCCTTATATCTCAATTGCTTATCTAAAATTGTAAATTTTGACAAAACTTGTAAGCTGATTGAGTTCTTAGATAACTTTAATTCTTATATTTTAATGATTGAAAACACTAAGCCATTAGTATCTATTATTATACCAGCTTACAATGAAGAAAAAAGACTGGCAAGAACTTTGGATGTATATTTAAATTATTTTACTAAGAGATATTCTTCAAATTATGAAATCTTAGTTGTTTTAAATGGATGTAAAGATCGTACTGAAGAAGTTGTTCAAAAATATACTAAGAATTTTCCTAATTTAAAGTACTATAATTTTTTAGAACCCATTGGAAAAGGAGGAGCGATTGTTGAGGGTTATCGTGTGGCTAAAGGTGATTTGATTGCTTATAGTGATGCAGATGGCTCAGCATTACCAGAAATGATCGAAAAACTGTTTGAGTATTTAAGACAAAATCCTAACATAGATTGTGCTATCGGCTCTAGAAATTTAGTAGAATCAAAAACCTATGGAAGAACCAAGTTTAGACAGATTTTAACAAAAGGTTTTAACACTATAGTAAATTTGTTTTTTAATTTAGGTATAAAAGATACTCAATGCGGAGCTAAAGCGTTGAAAGCAGATATGATTAAAAAAATACTTCCTAATCTGTTTATTTCAGGTTTGTCTTTTGATGTAAATTTATTATTTGAAGTAAAAAGAAACAGGGGTCAAATTGCCGAAATACCAATTGAGTGGTCAGATGATCATGATTCAACTATTAAAAATCCAATAAAATCTTCAATAGTAATGTTTTTATCAGTACTTAAATTAAGAATAATTTATTCTCCTATAAATAAAATAGACTGGCTTTTAGGACCTTTTTCAAAAATAATTTGGGCAATTTTACTGACTGAACAGGAAAGAAAATACAGAATAATCAAGCATTAATTTTTAATTTATAAATAATTGCTTTAAATTCCTATACTTTACTCTAACTAACTCTTTTACTAAGTTTTAATTTCTAAATATGGTCTGAATCAATCAGCAACTAGTAGTACTAGTAGTAAAATATATTAGCTTGAATAGGTAAGCTACTAAAAATTTGACAGAGCAAAGAATTCTAATTAAAATACAGAGCATTGTTTTGTTAAAAACAATATTTAAATAAAAATAATAAAAAGTTATATTAGTTGTATATGTCGAAAGTTATATCCACAAATCAAATTTCAGCTAACAAATTTGTTGTAAATTATTTAGTTGATGCTGATGAGTTTGCTAAAATCAAAGAAAGTGCCATAGATGAACTAGTCAAGGAAGTTAAGGTCGACGGCTTTCGCAAAGGTAAAGCGCCGAGAGAAAAAGCTCTGGAAAAGCTTGATCCGGCAAAAATTGAAAGTGTTATTTTAGATAAAACTTTTAAAGTTCACGAAAAGCCAGCAGTTGAAGCAGGTTTAGAAGAAATTGCTAAAAAAGGTAGGGTTAATTTACAAATTACTCTAGGCGTTGAGGATGGTGCAACTAGAGAAAGAGAAGATGGTAGTTTTCAGTTTCAACTAGTTTTTCATTTGATGCCAGAAATTGACCTTTCTAAAATACCGACTATCAAAATTAGAGAAGTAGAACCAAAAGAAATTCCCGGTAGGCCAGAACTTGTAGATTTTATAGCTACTGAAAGAGACAAGATATTCTGTAATTATAATAGATACGAAGAGTCTGACGAACCAAGCAAAAAGTTTGACCAAGTGGTTGTTGATTTAGTTGGACAAGATGGTTCAAAAAAGGTTTTTACTGAGAAAGGAACAAAAGTTTTACTAGGTCTTGGATTGTTTCTACCAGAAATAGAGAAAAACCTGACAGGAGTTAAGAGAGGTAATCAACTAATTTTTGATGTGGACTTTCCCACAAATTACCCAAATCAAAATCTAGCAGGTAAAAAAATAAAGATAACTGCTGAAGTAAGAGCTGTTTTAGTTCCTCAATATTCTTCTCTAGAAGAAGTTTTTGAGAAGTCAAAACAATCTACTGAATTACAGAAACAATTTGGCTCAGTTGAAAAACTTGATGAATATTTGACTAATGTTTACAATGCTGAGACTAATCGTAGATTAGATAATATTAGACAAAGGTTAATTATTAATGAAGTAATGAAAGTTGTGCCTGATTTTGAGATGGACGGTAATTTAATTACTGCAGAGGTTGAGAGAATTTTTGGAGAACTTAAAAAAGATGCTGAAAAAAACAAACTTACAATCGGCGAGGCAGTGGCTCGAGCTTTTCCAGTAATCAGTTCAGAGGTGAAAGATTTATCTAAAATATCTGAAGAAGATACGAAAAAGCACTTAGAAAAAATTGTTCGAGAAGAATTTAAGTGGTCAAATATCCTTAGTTTCATTTATCAACAAAAAGTCCAAGACAAGCCTAAACCTGAAGATTTTGAAGAAGTCAAAAAATCTGCTAAAAAAGAGCCTGAAAAATATGGTTTTACAAAAGAAACACCAAAAGATCAAATTGATGCTATCATAGTTGATAGAATTGTAAGACAAATTGCCTTTTCTTGGATAGTTAGCCAAATTTTAGGGAATTCAACAGATAAAAACAGTGCTGGATTTAGTAAAGAGAAGCAACAAGAAGGTTCTACTAAAAAACCACTAAATCAAAATCTAAAAAGTAATGATAACTTTTAGAAGTTTATTAACTACTTCAATTCATAAAGTTAGTAAGTTAGTATTTTATATAGCTTCTTTAGTAGAAGCTAGAATTTGTGTACATATTTTTTATCTTTTATTTATATTAACATTATTAGTTTTGCGCTATCAGTTTTGAGTTATCTCTTTGAAAAGACGATTCTGTCTTGTCTTAAGACTTAACTCTATAACTAATTTTAGTTATCCTAAAATCAATGTAGAATTGTACGAAACAACGTAAATTAATTTAAAATTTATCTGAAATTATTTAGAATTTTTTAAGTTTTTTAAGTTTTTGACCGTAATAGAGTTGACAAAAATGAATTTTATAATGAGATTGAAACATTTAACCTAATATCATATGATAAGAACTTATCAACCTAAAAAAAGACAAAGGCGGAGAACTACTGGTTTTCTAGCTAGAATGAAAGCTAGAAGGGGTGGTAGACTAAGTAAAGTCTTAAAGAGGAGAATGCTTAAAGGTAGATGGGGACTTACACCAACTTTCCGTAAGAAGTAGCATTTGTTGTAAATAATTTTAGCATTTTGTGCTTCCAAAGAGTAATCGCCTGTCTAAAGAAAAGGAAATATACCGGGTATTTCGCACAAAGTTTCGAACAAATACTCAAAATACTAGAATACTGTTAAGTTTTGAACCAAACACAAAATTTAAACTTTTAGTTGTCATTTCGAAAAAAGTATTTAAAAAAGCTAATAAACGAGCTCGATTGAAAAGAAGGATTTCTGCAATTTTTGAAAAAATATACCAACAGAATCGCATTCCACCAAACCTTGTTTGTATTGTACAAGTTATAAACAAAAATTTACTTTACAAAAAATCGAATGATATTTATGACGAATTGATACCCACAATGTCTAGACTTTTTATTCAATCTGTAGAAAAACAAAAATTAAAAAACATACTGCCGAGTTAGCTCAGTGGTAGAGCAGTGGCCTGAAGAGCCTCGTGTCGTCAGTTCGATTCTGACACTCGGCGCCATTCTGTGGTTTATAAAAGTTATAAAAGATTAAAGGAAATGTTTTATTTAAAACTTAATTAAAATTTTAACCTTATTCAAAAATTGATTTAGATATTCAGATACTGATCAAAAAGGTTTGGTTCTTTAGTTTAGATTTTTTATCTAGTAATTGTTTAATAGTTCTCTGACAGAAGTAAGTTTAAAAGAAGTTATTAATATAATAATATATAATATAATAATAAAATTGTAGTGGAACAACTTTTTAATCAAAAATTTTTTAACTATAAAAAATATTACAATTAAAAATTAAAATTAAAGCAGTTACAATTTTTATTGTTTATGAATGTAGTAAATAGTCCTACTCCACATCGGAGACATAATGGCGAGTATAAGTCTCACTTATCCAAAAAAACTAACTTAAATCATGTAAACAGAAATCTCAACAGAGATAGGCAGTCTCAAAAACAAACTAAAAAAACAGACGCTTCTTCTACTGTAAGACCGGTATATTTAGCTAGAAAACATGTAGTTGATAGAGAAGATGTGTTAATTGGTAAACAACCCCTCTCCCCAACAAAGGTAGATTCTAGAGTTCTAGTAGGAAATATGGATGCAGTCTCTACTAAAGGTTTTTTTGGTAATTCGATTGCTACTAACTCTCCAGCAGTCTTTCCACCAGGTAAACCGGTAAAAATTATACCAATTGGAGGTGTTAATGAGGTTGGTATGAATATGACTGTGCTTGAGTACGACGATGATATTGTTTTGATTGATACTGGAATGGGTTTTGGTGGCGGAGAAAAGTTTCCCGGAGTAGATTATATAATTCCAGATACGATATATTTAGAGGAAAATCGGCATAAAATTAGAGGTTTGATATATACACATGGTCATTTAGATCATATTGGAGGGGCACCCTACATTTTGCCCAGATTAGGAAAGATACCTATTTTTGGTCTACCTTTAACTTTGGGACTATTAAAAAATAGATTAGAAGAGTTTGATTTACATAATGGACATATAATGAAAGTTGTAGAGTTTAGTAAAAGTCTAAAACTAGGAGCCTTTGATATTAATTTTTTTAGATTAAACCATTCTATCCCGGATAATTTTGGAATGGCTATAGATACACCTATGGGTCGCATTTTATATTGTACTGACTGGAAGTTTGACAACACCCCGTTTGATGGACAACTATCTGACTATGCAAAATTAGGTCAGTATGGAAACGAAGGGGTTCGTCTGTTAATGACTGACACTTTAGGAGCTTTGAAACCGGGTTACTCCATGTCTGAAAAAGTTATTGGTGAAACTATTAATCAAATTTTTGCTAAAGCCCAAGGCAGAATTTTGTTTACCACTTTTGCTAGCACGGTTGCTAGAATGCAGCATGTTATCAATGCTTGTACTCTTTATGGTCGTAAGCTTGTATTGATCGGTCGTTCGATGATTAGTACCTTTAACACCGCTTTTGAATTAGGTAAAATAAAAATACCAGCCAATTTAGTGATTGATATAAATGAAGCTAATAATTTACCAGCTGAAAAAGTTGCTTTTTTACTTACTGGTTCTCAGGGTGAAGATAATGCAGCTCTTAATAGAATTGCCAGAGATGAGCATCCTCAAATTAAACTTCAAGGTGGGGATACTGTTATTTTTTCAAGCAGTGCTATTCCGGGTAATGAGGACGCTGTACAGGACTTGATGTCTAGAATCGCTAAGCGAGGTGTAGATGTGCTAAACCATAGAGAATTTGATATTCATACCTCTGGTCATGCCGCCATTGAGGACATTAAAATGATGTTAGCATTAACTAGACCAGATTATGTACAACCTATTCATGGAGAGTATTTTATGCACCAAAAACTAGCCAATATAGCCGTGGAAATGGGTATTGACAGAGATCATGTTATTATAGGTGAAAATGGAAGAGTTTTAGAAATGCGATCTGATCGATTGGTATTAACTGAGCACAAAGTAACTGAAAATTATCTTTTAGTGGATGGTAGTGGTATTGGCACAGTTTCTGAAGCTGTACTGGAGGAGAGAAGAACTATGTCTGCGGAAGGTGTGGTGATTGCAGTTTTATTGGTAAACAAACAAAAAAGATTAGTTGGTGGTCCAGAAATTATCAGTCGAGGTTTTGTCTATATGAAAAACAGCTCAGAATTGTTTAAAGAAATAGTTCAAGATGTTAAAAATAAATTTAGCTCTTTACCAATTGACCCAAAATCAGCTACCTATTTTAGTGATCTTAGAAGCAGTCTTAAAAAAGTTATTGGAGATTTTATTTACCAAAAGACTGAAAAGACCCCACTGATTATTCCAGTTGTTGTACAAGTTTAATCTAAAAATAAAAGCTTTTACAGAAAATTATAGACGTTTTAACAGGGGTTAGTCTTTGTAATGTTGTAAAATCTATTTTTGCTGTAATGCACGCACCTTCTCAACCCAAAAGTGTTTTATCAAAAAAGTAAAAGATTTGTTATAGAATAAAACTAAAAGTTAGCTTAACTAATTAATTTTTTTAAATATAAAAAGGCCAGAAGAAGCTTCCGGGTTGGTTAAAGTTCCTTTGTTGTGAAGTTCTCCAGTTGTCACCAATTTGGTTGATTGTTATTTCTAGGTTGAGATTTTTGTCTTTATAGAGACAGTAGAATTTGATTTCACTTCTTGGTCGACTAAATTGTATGATTTTGATATTCTCCGGCTTTGTATTTGTAGTTTGTAAGCAGAATTCTTCCAATTTAGAAATACTATCTCTATGCAAAAAAGTTTTTATTTCTGTACTTAAATATGGGAAGAAAATTAATAATAGCAAAAAGAAGACGATTATTTCATTAGCTAAAGGTAAAAAGTAATCCAACCAAGTTGATTCTCTTTGTGGCGTATCTATTGGCTTCATAAGCCAATATTTTATGAAATAGTAACAAACTGTCAATTTAGATTTTTAGTATCCTGATATTAAGTTTGTATAAAGCTTTTTTGTTAGTAAAATAGTATTTGAGCAAAGTTTTATGTTTGAAAGTTATACAGTAATAAACTTTTATAACAACCTTTTGTGTATTTTGCACTATTTATTTCAAATATAAACAGTTGAATTGATTTATTATTGACAACTAAAAAATAAAAATTATCTCTAAGTCTAAATTTTTTGAAATTTTATTCATTGCTCGTTTAGTAAATTTAACCTTAAGAAGGTGTATAAGTTAATCTATTACTATCTTTAGAATTTTCTACAAGAATAAAACTTTACTTTTTTTAAAAAAACTGTCATACTTTGCCCGATTTATATTATATATGTCAACAGAGATTTATAACTCCATATATAACTCCATATTTTTACACGGTTTTAGGGCTACTGGTAAATCCACGATTGGTAAACTCTTGGCCAAACAACTAGACTGGAAATATGTGGACATGGATGAAGAGTTAGAAAAAAGAGCTGGTATGACAATTCCAGAATTGACTAAAAATGGTACCGACTGGAAACAAATGAGACAGATGGAAAGTGAGCTTTTTACAGAATTGATAGGCACCACCAATTTGGTTGTTTCTACTGGTGGTGGGGTTTGTGTTAACGACATTATTGATAAAGATGAGCAAACTTTTGGTCAAATTAACACTAAAATTGCTCAACAATCTAAAAATACTTTGCACATTGTTTTAACTGCTTATATTGATACGATAATAAACAGAATCAAAAAAGATGAATTGGCTAAAATTGAGACCACTAGACCTATTTTAGATGAGCAAAAAGCCAAACAGGTTCAAGTAAATTTGAAACAATATCCGGAAGATGAAAAAAAACAAAAAGAAATTTTGGTAAAAGAGATTTTAGAAGATGTGGTAGCAGCATATACAGTTAGAAAACCACTATACGAAAAAATTAGTCCCTATATTATTCATACTGATTTCTTATCACCAGATCAAGTAGTTCAAGAAATTTTACACATTTTTAATCAAAATTATCAAAATCATCAAAATAATATGATCAACACTACTTCTACTGATAATATTACTGCTAAAACTAAAATTTGTATAATTATAGGAGATCCTGTAGAACATTCTTTATCTCCCCAAATCCACAATGCGGCTTATCGTAAACTAGGAATTGACAGAGATTTTGTATTTGTAGCGGCTAGAACCAAACTGGAAGATTTAAAAGATGTAGTTCAAGCTGTGAGAGCTATGGGAATTAGGGGTTTGACTTGCACTACTCCACACAAGTTAGAAGTTATGAAGTATTTAGATTGGATTGACCCTGTGGCTCAAAAAATTGGAGCTGTAAACACAGTTGTGAATGATGATGGTATATTAAAAGGTTACAACACAGATTGGTTAGGTGTGGTTGTTCCTTTACAAAAAATTACTAACCTACAAGATAAAAAAGTGGCTCTAATTGGTGCTGGTGGTGCTGCTAGGGCTATAGCATATGGTTTAGTGGAAAATGGTGCTATTTTAAAAATATATAACCGCACACTTTCAAAAGCTGAAGAATTAGCCAAAGAATTGGGTTGTTGGGCAGGTAGTTTAGATGAGTTAGCCGAAATTATAGATGCCGAGATAATTATTAATGCTACTTCTATAGGTATGGGAGAACAGCAGGAGAAATTGCCTATTGATAAAGCCATTATCCGTTCACATCACATTTGTTTTGATATAGTGTATAATCCTTACGAAACCAAGTTTTTACAAGTGGCTAAAACTAAAGGGGCGACTATAATTCATGGTATTGAAATGTTATTACACCAAGGAATGGCTCAGTTTACTTATTATACAGGTAAAGAAGCACCAGAAGAGGTAATGAGGCAAACTCTACTTGAGTGTTTTGGTTTAGCTGCTAATTAGGTTTATTAATGATACAAAACTTTTCGAGCTGTTAACCAAAGTAAACTACTACTGTTTTAGATTTTTGCTTTTTATAGTGTTTTGGTGTAAGTCTTGGTGTAAGTCTGGTGAATCTTGGTTGAGAGTGATGAATAATTTTTTACAGGAAAAATTGATTTTTCTAAATTAAGTTTTACACTGACTAGGTTGATTAAGGAATATTCCAAAATTGAGAATAAATATGTATTTTTCCTTTATTTTTTACAAATACAAAGTTAATTATCTCTTGTCTTTAAAGGTTGTAAATTTTTCTTAAATAAAAAAAACAAGTTTTATTTTTTATTTTTAACCATAAATGGCATAGTCTTGACAATTTTTGCTTTTAGGTTTTCATTTAACGTTGATTTGTTGTTATTTTAACCCAAGCGGGTATAGTTTAGTGGTAAAACACGACCTTGCCATGGTTGAAACGGGGGTTCGATTCCCCTTACCCGCTCCAGTTTAGATTGTTTTTATATTATGCCGAATACATCTTCAGCGAAAAAAGCGTTAAGAAGTTCTCAAAGGAAAAGAGTTTTCAATTTACAGAGAAAGAAAAAAATTGTCGATGCTTTAAAAAATCTAAAGAAGGCTATTAAAAATGGTGAGGGTAATTTGTCTCAATTTTTGGGTAAAGTATATTCAGCCTTGGATAAGGCAGCGAAGTCTAATTTTATACCAAAAAAAAGAGCTGATAGAAAAAAGTCCAGATTAGCTAAAATGATAGCTAAATTAGGAGATAACAAAACAAGTCAATGATTTACTTACCTAAGTGGTAGTCAGTCCTTTGTTTAAATAGTTTTATAGTAAAAAGTTTTACGTGTCTAGGTGGTTATCTTTTGTCCTTGTAGGTTAGTGGTGTGGTCTGTTGTTTTAAGTATTTTTTTGAATAGGTGCATTTGCTTGATAGAAGTAGATAATTTTAGTTATCTTATTTAAAAGATAGGAGAATGTGCTAGCAGTATTAGAAAAATATGAAGCACGGTTTTTGCATAAATTAGTTAAAGTATTTATTTAAAAAACTATGCTTTCTTGACAAAGGTTATAAAAAAGTGAATGCAAAATCGTTGCTAAAATAGTTTTTTAATACCTATAACTAAATCTTTATGGCTAAACCAACTAAGACCAAATATTATGATA
>CAKZLR010000058.1 GCA_937127165.1 uncultured Candidatus Peregrinibacteria bacterium | reverse complement strand
ATCGTTGCTAAAATAGTTTTTTAATACCTATAACTAAATCTTTATGGCTAAACCAACTAAGACCAAATATTATGATAATGTTGTAGTTGTTTGTAACAATGGTGGTTTTGAGTATGTTTTAGGTCTGACCTTGCCTCGGTTAACTATTGATGTATGTGGTCGGTCTCATCCGTTTTATACAGGAAAAGAAAGTTTGGTAGACACAGCTGGTAGAGTTCAGAAATTTGAAGAAAGACTTAAAAAAGCTCAGGATCAGAATCATAAACTTCAAAAAACCAAGAAAGCAAGGAAATTCAAACTAACATTAGCAGAATTAAACCAATCTGAAGAGTTTAAGGAGAAATCAGGATAACAATCTAAAATTGAGGATATTTAAACATCTTTATCTGAGCAAAGGTCTGCAATGTAAAAAATCTTATAAATAATAAAGTGATAAGGTGTTAGTTTAATGTCCAGGACAGTAGTTTTTGTGGGCTATCTTTTATCTGAATATTTGGATTATTTTGTAGATTCTGGTTATACCATTGGTTATCTTTATGATCAAGAAGATCCTTACAAAGTAACAGATGCTGAGTATAGAAAAAAAATTCATTTCTCTATTCCGGTTAATTTTGCTTCTAATCAAAGTATAATTGGTTCTTTATCAGAAGTTTTTGTTAATCCGGATACCTTGTTAATATGCATCCGAGATCGCTATTTTAGTAGTTCTATTTTGATAGCCCACTTGTTTGGTTTAAAGCAGGCTAATTTAATGAGTGTAGAACAAGCTAACGAAATTATCACTAAAACTTTTCAAAGAAAATGCTTTAAAGACAGAAATCCAGCGATTACTATTAACTATAAAAAGATTCGCACTTTTCATGGGGCTTATACGTTTACTCGTAAGTACGGCTTTCCTGTAATCGTTAAGCCAGTAGCTTTATCACAAAGCCAATTAGTTAACATTTGTATCGACCTAGAAGATCTAATCAAAAAAGTTAGCTATGTGCTTGATCATGTTCAACAAGTTTATAAACAAAATCATATTAACCGTAAGCCAGAAGTGATTATAGAAGAATTCATTACGGGTAGACAATTTTCTGTGGATTCGTATGTCTCTATTGACGGCAAGATTACTCATACTCCAATATGTCAACAAACTTTAGGTCATGATTTGGGAGAAGATAATTTTGAGACTATTTATTCAGTTTATCCAGCAGAAATTACCAAAGCAGAAGAAGAGCTTATTTTTAATACGGTATCTCAAGCCGTAGAGTCTTTAGGTATTAGAGGTAACCCTACCCATACAGAAGTTAGATTAACTCCTAAAGGAGAGTGTAAAGTAATAGAAGTTAATATTCGCACGGGAGGGTTTCGAGCAACTATGCTTAGAGCCAGTTATGGTATAAATCATGTTGAAAATGTGATTAGAACTTATCTAGGACAAGATCCAGTAGTTTCCACAAAACTTCTAAAATATTCAGCTTGTCCACAATTTTGGCCAGATAAAGAGGGTATTCTGGAATCAATAGAAGGTTTAGAAGAAGTTGAAAAAATGGACGGTGTGATTGGTTCTTTTGGTTTGACTAAAGTAGGTAAATATGTTGGCCCAGCAAACAAAGGTTTTAGTAGAAGTTATTATGTAATTGTTACAGACAAAGACAAAAAAAGTCTTTTTGACAAAATATCAAAGGTTAGAAATTCAATAAAATTGATAGTTAACTAATTTTTCATGATTATATTTCATGATTATAAAAAGTTTTTTGGTTACTGGGACAAAAGGAAAAACCAGTGTGGTGACTATAATTAATCATCTTTTTGGTAAGGATTACTCTAAGTTGATGGTTAGTAGTGACGGTGTTTTCTTGAACGACAAGCTAATAGCTAGTTATAACCAATCACTAATCAATTTTGGTTATTCGCCAAATGTAACACCAGGGAGATATGTAAGGTATAATTTTTTTAGAACAGAATCTGAGACAGTTTTTTTAAATAAATTAAAGTTCGCTATTCTAGAATCAGGTTTGACCTGCGGTCGTAAAGGCACTGGAGTTGAAGAGTATACCCCAGACGGGCTACATGATGTAGGGATTTTTACCAACGTTTACGAAGATCATATAAACTATACGACAATTAAAGACCGAGAAGATATTTATAAAATGAAATCATTTATTTTTGAAAAACTTAAACCTGCAGGAACTTATATTGCCTCTTTAGATAATGACTATACTTTAAAGTCTTTCTCCGAAAAAACAGTCAAAGATAAAAATTTATATAAAATAGGGATAACTCAGATAATTAATGACACAAATCATTTGAAACTAACACAAACAAGACTAGATTTGCAAGATATTGTTTACATTAAAAATGAACAAATTTGGTCACTGAAACTGGGTCTGATCTCTAGGTTGTCAAATTTTCGATATTATTTTGGTAAAACTGATAGCGGTATTATTCAGAGTCTTATGTGTGCTATCGCTGCTTGTATGGAATATGTTGAGGCAAAAAATCTTAAAAAAAGAATTAAGTCTTTTAAGTTTAAAATAACTAATGGTAGGTTTATTGTTTTCCAAAAAAATGACCAAATTATTGTGGTGGATTATGCTCACGAAATTGAGTCTTTGAGAATGCTTATAGAGTCTGTTAGTTATAAATTCAAATCTAAGCCTAGTGTTATAACTCGAGTAGCTCCGGATAGAACGGATCAATTTATTAAGGAATTTGCAATAAACCTATCTAAACTTAAAAATGTAAAAAAATTAATTATTTACGACAAAGTAAAATTCGGAACGATTAAAAATTACTCTTGGGGACAAAGAAAACATGGAGATAGTGCTACTATGCTATACTCTGAAATTCAAAAACACCAACCAAAGTTTGACTTGCAACTGTCTCTACAATCCGAGGCCAACATCCTAAAACAGACAATTTCTCAAGGACACAAACTAATTATCCATATTTACAACGACATCAAAAGTGTGATAAAGATACTTAGACAAGAAGATTTTAGAAGAATTTTATAAAAAATTTGCTTAATTTACGGATTGTAGCGACTATTTTAAATAATTTTAGTAATTTTTTTCAGCCTAACTGTACTTTACCGCTTAATTTAAGACCACACAATAAATGTAGTTAAAATTTAAGAAATTTTATCTAAAGATAGTTTTCAATTTAGTCAAAAATTTTTGGACACTGTGTTTTACACAGAGTTCTAGGTAAATCTTATTTTTTAAGATTTAATATGTATTGTTTAACTGGTTTTTTGGTTTGGTTATTAAACTCACAGTTGTTTATCGAGTTAATACTTTTATTAAAATATGTGATACATTTTATTTATTCTTATTTTATTCTTATTTATTCTTTTTCTAAGTTAAGTTTAAGGTCTTCTTTAGTTATAGTATAAACTGAAAATATAACCTGAATTTACAAAATTTTTTGCACTAGTTTTATAATTCTGAAACTAGATCATCACAAAAATTAAGAATTCCGCTATAGCTTTGTTTGTAATTTGAAGTTTCAGGAAAATCCAAATTTACTATTTTTTTATGAACTGCTTTAATTAGTTTTTCCAAAAAAACTACATCTTCTTCGGTAATAATTTTTCGTAAACTAATAATTTTAGGTGTCGATAAGTAATGAGCATCGAGAAATTGTAACACTCCTAAATCAAAAGTATAATTTTTAAATTCTCTTGAATTTTGGGTTAAAATCTTATAAAAGATAAGTTGATTTGTATATTTCCATAATTTTATCTTGTCGAGATCCGAAACTTTACCCAGATCTTGTAGGGGTTTGCCTGTTTTGAATTCAGTAACAATGATTTTATCTCCAAAAATTTGAATCAAATCTATTTTACCAGCAAGATTAACTCCATCAAGCCAGATATTCGCTAAACTAAAATCGTATTCTAAAACAACATTCCCAAAATCAGCTTTTTTAAATTGATTATAAAAAATTTCCAGATTAGCTTGTCCTTTTTTAAAAGATTTTTCGAAATCGTTACTAGAAAGTCTTTGTAATGATAAACTAGTTTTAAAGTGTTCTATTACTTTTTCTAGATTCACTTTAGGTTCGTTTTTATAGTTTTCGATGAAAAAACGAATTGTCTCGTGCATAGCTGTCCCATAGCAGGCAGATACACTCTTGCTTTGGGGGAATTTTAGAAGATTCTGTTGTAGAAATTTCAGCGGTCCACCATTAACAATATCTAAAAAATTATTTAAATGGGTAACTGATAATTTATAGTTTTTAAGTAAAGGTGCAAGCAAGTTTTTTTGGTCGTCGCTTAGTTTTATCTCTTTTTTAGAATTTTTCCAGAGAATCAAAGCCTGATAAATTTCATTTTTGTGGTTACCTTCTGCTCGTGTTAACTGCCAATTGGTTTGATGTGGTATCTGTTTTAGAGATTCTTCAAGTAAAGTAATTGCAGAAGTTGGCTTACCGTCATCTTTAGTTTTGTATCTGGTTAAATATAAATTATCTTTGGCTCGAGTAATAGCCACAAAAAACAATCTAATTTGATCATCCAAATCCTCTTTATCAGCCATAATTGGCAAGTTAGTAGGCAGATCAAGAAGGTCAAATTTGGCTTTGCCGAACCAATTTTCTTGATTACAACAGATTATAAACACTTTTTCAAACTCTAAACCCTTGGCTTTATGAGCGGTTAGCAAGTTTACTCCAGTTTCTGAATTTCCAAAAGATGTCTTATCTAAAAGAGGTATTTTATTTTTTTCTAACAAATCCAAAAAGGTCACAAAGTCAGATACTAACAAAAATTGTCTAGAATAGTGAGATTTAACGGAATCTATTAAAACTCGCAAGTTAGACAAGAAGTCCACAGCAGTAATTGAAATTGTTTTTTGTTCTTTGGTTTGGTCAATTAGACTGTCGAAATAATAATTTTTAAAGTTACTATTAAAAAAGCTAGTCTTGGATTTATCCATTATTTCACCATCTTCATCTTCGTTTTGAGTTTCAAAATTACCGATGACCAAATCAATTACTTGTTCAACTGGTAGGTATTTGCACTTTTGAGACAAATCTAGTAAGAACTCGGCTATATTTTTAAGTAACTCTGGTTTGGCTAATTTTTCTCCAAAAACCTCAACCTCCTCAGCTTTTAACATCCAGTTTAGCCAAAGTCTCTCGTCCTTTGTTTGTTGATAGGTAAAAATAGATAGTCTCCAAATATCCAAAGGTTCTACCGTCCAAAAAGGGTAGCTGAGAATTTCCGGTAAAAGTTCATCGGCTTCTAATTGGTCTTTTTGGTTAATTGTGTTTAAAAATTGGAGTATAGTAATTAATTGGTGAATAGGTGATTTTTGGAGTATGTCTTGACTTTTTTCGTAGAAAATAGGTACAGAATAAAACTGAAAAATCTGAGCTAGTTCAATTAAGTCCTTGTGTTTACGGCTGATTATAGCTATTTCTGCTGGTTTAGTTCCGTTCTTAAGCAAGTCCTGTACTTTATTTGCTACCCATAAAAATTCTTCAAGTTGAGAATTGAAACTATAATAGTGTATAATTTGAGACACAATCTTTAAAAACCTGCTTTTTATAATTTGGTCAAATATTTTTTACTACATAACTTTAAGTCCTTATATGTTTTTGTATGTATTGAAAGAATCCAAATTATACAAACATATTTTTAGTTTGAGTAAAGTTTTTAACTCTTTTCTTTTAATATTAATATTAATATTAATACGACGAACATCAAACTAGACTGAATTCTACTAGCTTAATTCTTGACGGAATAATTTTTTAGGTTTAGATCAAATTGATTCCGCTTGTTATGGACAAATTATTTTTAGACACACAAAATACAAAAATACAAACAGTTGAGACAGTAGATTGTGTCAATCGAATTGTAATTGGCGATGTTGGTAGTGGAAAAACAATTGTGGCTCTTTTAACAGCTTTAACATACCTTAAAGGCTTGCCAATTTCGGGTCAAGTATGTCTGTTAGCACCCACAGAAGTTTTGGCTTATCAACATTATATGAGCTTACAAAAGTTGTTAGCAGATTGTTCTAATGTAAACTTTGACTGGTTAGACATAGTATTTTTAGCTTCTAAAAATATTCTGGTTAATAAACAAAAAGTAACCAAGAAGAGGTTAGAAAAATATTTGCAAGAAAATTCTAAGAAAATCTTTTGGATAGGTACTCATGCTTTACTTCATAATTCACAGATTTCTCCAGATTTGGTCATGGTTGATGAACAACATCGTTTTGGAGTGGAACAGCGAAAAAAACTAAGTCAAAACACTGTAATTACAGTGCCACATTTTATTTCTTTTACTGCCACTCCTATTCCTCGCACTCTTGCCCTCACTCTTTATGATACCTTAAAGCCTATTTTTTTAGAAAGACTAAAAGGTAGAACTGAGATTTTAACTAGTATAAATTATTTTACTGATTTTCAAACTCAGACAGTAAGTAAAATCAAAAATCACCTTAAACGAGGGAGAAAAATTTATGTAATCTGTGCCAAAGTGCAAAATGATGAAGATGACGAGGAGGAAGAACTGTGGTCAGTTAGCAAGGCGGCTAGATTTTTAGAAAAATTTTTTACTGGTCAAATAATGCTAGTTCATGGCAAGATGTTAGAGAAAAAGGATATTTTGAATGAATTTAAGGAGTCTAAAGAAAAAAACATTTTGGTAGCAACAACTGTGATTGAAGTAGGAGTGGATGTAGGTTTGGCTAGTTTGGTTGTTGTACTGAATGCAGAGAGGTTTGGCTTGTCTGCTTTGCATCAAATTAGAGGCAGAGTTGGCCGCAATAATTTTAATGATAACGAATGCATTTTAGTAACCTATCCAAAATATGGAAAATCTAGAAGATTAAGATATCTTTGTGAAAGTCAAGACGGTTTTGAGATAGCTGAAAAAGATTTAGAAATTCGTGGTGCTGGGGATATATTTGGTAAAGTACAAAGCGGTTTTGGTGACGAGATAGATAAAATTATAGGACTGAATCCTAAACTATATCAAACAATCAGCCAAGAGGTCAAAAAACTGGATTTTGATAATTTAAATAATTTGCCTAGACTTAAAAAATATCTAGAAAAAAGAGCTGCAGAGATTTGGAAAGAGTGATTATTATCCAACTTTGAATATTGAATTTAGAGAATTTAATTAATTTTTGGTTTATTTGATATTTTCTAGGAAGTTGGTTTTAGAGGGTTGACAAAACCTTTTTTATACTAAACACTTAAACGGCTTGTATTTACTGTTATTTTTATGGCTATTAGTCGATCCAAAAAAGTTACGATTTTAGATATTTTAACAAACAATGTAGCTACCCAAAAGTCAGTGCTATTTCTTACCACTAGAGGTGCTGAGAATACCGTAGACGCTTCAACTAATCAGAAGTTTAGAAAGGCTGCTAGAGAAAAAGGCTTGATGATACAAATGGTTAAAAATTCTCTACTTAAAAGAGTGTTTCCACAGTTACCAGAGCTTTCAGGACAAACATATCTAGCTTATATGTTTGATGGGGCAAGAAGTGACGAAGTTTCTGTAGCTAAGGGAGTTGTGGACCTTGTTTCTAAGAGTTTTAAAGTTAATTTTGACTTTATAGGATCTGTAGTGGTAGGGGAATTTTATGACAAAGATCAAACTGTCAAACTAGCTAAAACTCCGACTAAAGAAGAGTCTATAGCTATGATTGCCGGGGCAATTAACAAAATTATTGCCAGGATAGCTATCGGTATCAAAGAGGTACCAGCTAGTATAGCTAGGGGCGTTGCTGAATATTCCAAGACAATTAAATAATATCCTGCAAACTTTATTTTTTTGTTTATTGAAGAATTATCTTTTTTAGATTATTTGCCGTTTACTTGTGGGTTCTAGGGAATTTTTAGGTAACAGTTCTGAGAATTTCGACACAATATCGTTTATTTATATTTATGTATACAGATTTGTCAAAGCTACAAAACTACTATTTGTGTTTTGCAAGTTTTTCGTTTGCAGGAGCAGTTTTGATCTCTTTACTGGAAGTTGTTTTAGGTAGTGATTTTTTGTTTGTTAGAAAAACTACTGAAATCTTTTTGGGTATCAATTCTTTGTGTGTTTTATACTTTTTATTAGCTAGAAACTTTGACACTAAGTTAATTTGGTGGGCTTTGGTAACTTTCTTTACAACCCTCATTTTGGAGATTATTAGAGCTAATATTGGTTTAGTCTTTGGGGAATATGAATATGGATCGGTTGTTGCTCTAAAAGTTTTGGGTGTTTCTTTATTGGTAGGGATTCTTTGGGTGCTAATTATTCTAGCCAGTATTCGATTAGCTAAAAAAACACAGACTAACTTATTAACGCAATTTTTTTTAGCTGGATTGGTGACTGTAACCGCTGATATAATTATAGAGCCTATAACTATTCATTTAGATTATTGGAGATGGCCAAATGACACTGTACCACTACAAAATTATCTCACATGGTATATCATTACCGTTGTTTTTGCTACTTTTTACAAAATATTTAAAATCTGGATAGACAGTAATTTAATGAAACATTTTTTCTTTCTTAAAATTAATTTTTTAAGTTTCTTAAACCTAATTAATTCTTGTAACTTAAATAGTATAATATGTACAAAATTGGTATTTGTGGGGCACACGGAACAGGCAAAACAACTCTAGTTAATGAGTTAAATAAAGAGTTGCAACTTCCTATAATCAAAAGAACTATGAGAACTTTGTGGGAGAAATTTGGCATTGATGACTTTGAAAAAATTCCAGCTGACATTAGAGCCAATTTTCAAAAATATGCTTTGATAAACCAGATTGATAGAGAGGAAAATGAAGGGAAACACGGCTTTATTACAGACAGAACCGTACTGGATAATTTGGCATACACCAAGCTGAATGCAGATATGAGCCAGTCGGATTTTCGTATTTATGAAAGATTAGTTAAAGAAAGGTTAAAAAACTACACTCATTTTATCTATTTACCAATAGAATTTGAAGTTGAACAAGAACATTTGAGAGCTAACATTGGAAGCCGTCGACAAATCGCCGATATTATAGAAAATTATTTGCAAGCATGGTTTACTAAAGGGGATTATTTAATAACTACTGGAAGTGTGGAGAGTAGGGTAAATCAAGTCAAACTTTTTTTAAAGAGTAAACATAGAAATTAAAGGGTGGTGTGTTTAGTCTGGTATTATTTTCTGCCCTATTTCCATCCTGTTTGGTTAGAGGTCACTAGAATGTACTACCTCAAGAAAGGTAATTTAGTTGATATTTTAAAATGCTCGTTTATAGAAATTTACATAAAACAATGATTATTAATAATTACTTTCAATATAGTATCTTTGTTGTTTGTGAAAATAAAAACTTGGACAATTTAAATGCGTGTTTAATGGTTTAAAAATAAAAAGACTAGATTAAATAGAGTAGTAGTTTATACTTCTAAGTAATATAAAATATTATTTGACAACCATTCCCCAAATTGATTGAAATCAGGTTCATGATCACAAAGTTTATTTTTGTTACCGGTGGGGTGGTGTCTGGGCTTGGTAAAGGTATTGCGGCGGCTTCTACTGGTCTTATTCTCAAATCTTCTGATATTTCGGTTGATGTGGTGAAATTTGACCCCTACCTTAACATTGACCCAGGGACTATGTCACCTTTTGAGCATGGTGAAGTGTATGTGCTAGATGATGGTAGTGAGACTGATCTAGACCTTGGGCATTATGAGCGGTTTTTGGATATCAACCTAACCAAGCATTCGTCAGTAACCGCTGGTAAAATTTACGAAAATATATTGTCCGAAGAACGGGAAGGGATGTACCTTGGTAAGAATGTTCAGTTGATCCCTCATGTTACGGGGTATATTAAGGAATGTTTTGTGAGGGAAATTCCTCGAGACATCGATTTGCATGTCCGCATTATTGAAATTGGGGGATCTACTGGAGATATGGAAGGTGAAGTGTTTTTGGAGAGTTTTAGACAATTTCGACAAGAAAACAAAGCCGATGTATTACACTTTCACTTAGGATTTGTACCATTTTTAGCTTGTAGCGGCGAATACAAAACTAAACCGATGCAGTTGTCCACTAGAGAACTACTACGGCATGGTTTGCAGCCAGATGTTATTGGAGCCAGGTATAGCAAACAAGGTAATCTAGATTTACCTAGAGAAGTTTTGGAGAAGATTGCTCTGTTTTGTAATGTTTCCAAAGATCATGTACTTAGTTTGCCAGATGTATCCAGTATTTATGCAGTACCCAAAAACATGCTTAATTCCAATCTCAAACTGATTTTACAAGAGTTTGTGGGGCAGACAATAGATCCTAAGTTGGGCGATTTTTTTGATCACTTTAATGGTAAAGTATTCTACTCTAAAAAAGTGAGGGTAGGGATTGTGGCTAAATACTCTCGCCTTAGCGATGCTTATTTAAGCATTTTAGAATCTCTTAAAATTGCTGGGGTAAGTTTAGACTGTAAAGTTGAGACGGTGTTTGTAGATGCCGAAAAAATAGAGCAAAATGATATTAACGAGTGGAATGTGGTCAAGTCTTTGCAGGCTATGATTGTAGCTGGTGGGTTTGGTAAAAGAGGTTTGGAAGGTAAAGTGATGGCAGTAAAATATGCTAGAGAAAATCGTTTGCCGTTTTTAGGAATTTGTTTAGGTCTTCAGATGGCAGTGGTGGAGTTTGCTAGAAATGTGTGTGGTTTAGATGCTGTTTCCAGTGAAATGTTTGAAACCAGAGAAGAATTAGAGGGCAAGGATGTAGTGATTGATTACATGGAAGGACAAACTAACGTTCACAAAAAAGGTGGTACGATGAGACTTGGTGGTTATGATTGTGATTTGGTACCCGGAACTTTAATACACAACCTTTTTGGGGTAGGTAGAATTAGAGAAAGACATCGTCACAGACTAGAAGTTCAGCAAGAGTTTTTAGATCTCTATAGTAAACATGGCCTTGTAGTTAGTGGCAAACATTACTATACAACTAATGATGGTCGTGAGGCTTTTTTAGTAGAATTAATCGAACTCGATATAAAATTACACCCTTATTTTGTAGCTACTCAATCTCACCCTGAGTTTTTGTCTCGTCCGGGCAAGCCTCATCCTTTGTTTAAAGGTTTGGTAGAAAATGCTATTATTTATGGCGAAGATGTGTAGTTAATTAGTTTTAAGGCATATTTAAAATAAATTAGCCTTCATCCTATTAGTAAGCCAATAGCAAAGCCTAGTAGGGAAGTAATCATAGAAATCATCCAAAATCTCATCGTTACTTGTTCTCTAGTCCATCCTAAAGCTTCAAGATGGTGATGTAAGGGTGCTGCCAAAAATACTTTTTTCTTAAAAAGTTTCTTTGAAATTACTTGAATAAAAGCCGAAGCAGCAACGACATACAATATAAAACCAGCGATCGGTAAAACATATATCTTATTGATAAAAATTGCCACTACACCTAAAGTTAACAAAACACCCATAGTTCCAGTATCTCCCATAAAAAATTTAGCAGGAGGGATGTTAAACCACAAATAAGCCCACATTGTACCAACCATTACCATCAACATGGTAGCTATGTCATAGTAGCTATCTACAAAAGATAAACCAGCGAAACAAAGAAAAACTGGAATAAAAACACCTACAGCTAGCCCATCAAATCCATCGATAATAGAAGTTGACCAAATAGTTACTAAAATTAAAATCGTGATTGGGATAATCACCCATCCAATAGAACCTATAAAAGGAAAAACAATTTTTTCTAAATCTAAATTTATCCAATCACCGCTAGAATAATCAAAGAATGGTAACTTTATTGAAGTTAAAGACAACTTTGCATAAAACCACCAACCAATAAAACTACCCATTAGGGTTACTAAAATCATCCTGTGAGATAACTTGAGCCCTCCAGCAATATAGTTACCTCCATTTTTAAGAGTACTTAAAGTGTCGTCTATTAAACCTATTAACGAGGCAAAATAAAGTGTTCCTAGAGGTATAAAAGTTTCCCTACGGTTAATAAAATTAAGGAATTGGTAAAATTGGTTAGTTTTATCGATTTGTAATATTGCCCAAAAGAATAGAGCGAATATAACAGTCGTGACCCATATCAAAACACCACCAGCTCTAGGAATATATTTACGATTTTCTGCTTTCTCATTTTCTTCATAAAATTTCTTAGTTATAGTCAGGACTTCACCTGTGACAGCAACTTTGCGACTAGTTTTTTTCCAAAACTTCAGGATTGTTAACATTTTAATTAAGAGCGGTGCCCATAAGACTGCGATCAAAAAAGACAAACCACTGAAAATCAGAATTTTTATTCCTTGAGCTAAGGGATAATCAAGCATTTATAAAAAATTTAAAATTATTTGATAAAAAAGAATTAAAAGTAAAATAATAAGCAAGGTTAAAAGTGGAGGTAGCAGTAAGAATATCAGTATATCAGTTACTTTTTGAGTTTTGTTGTCAACAATCTTGCCCATATTAACGGGCAATCTTATATGTGACTTGGTTTTTGTCAACTTTTCGGTTGCATTATTGCAAAACCAATTAATAAATAAACTCAAAATACTAGGTAAATCATAACGTTTATACTATTTACAACAATAAACTGATGAATATTTTCTTGTTTTACCACCATTTTTTGTAAACTCGACAGATATAATATTGATTCAAATCCCCTTCTAAGCCATCAGCTTCATATGTTTCTACCAAATTTAACCCTGAGATTTGTATTAATTTTTGAACTTCAGTTTCGGTATAGTAGTGGCAATATCTATAAGCAGTTACACCCCTTTGCCAATCTAAGATATAATCATTAACTCCTAGTTCTTCACTGCTAATACCAAGGTCTCGATATATTTCCACCCCAAGAGGGGTATCTTCTTTCACTATGCTTTTAGCAATTCTAGGTATATCCAGAAATTTCCAAGTAGTAAAGACTAAATTACCATTTTTAGATAATAAATTTCTACATTTTTTCAGCATTTTTATCCGAGTTTCTGTTCCCGGGATATGATGCATAACCCCAAATATAACTATTAAATCAAATTTGATATTAAAAATATGATCCACATTGCCCATATTTTCCAAAAAAAACTGAGCATTAGGATAGGGATATCTCTCAATTGATTTTTCAAGTAAAAACTGGTTTGTGTCTATACCTACATAGTTAAAAGGAACTTGTAGTCGGCTATGCAAAAAACCATAAAATCTACCATTACCACAACCCATATCTAAAACTTGTAGTGGTTTAGTAGATTTGTTTTTATGAAAAAATTTTTGAAATAAATTTGTCCAGAAATAACCGAAGTCAGATTTTTCTTGTACTGAATTAATATTTAACCTCTCAATCATTATATCCCACCCCTCCCAGTTATAACTTCTAGAATTATCAAAAAATAGTGCGGTCTTATTATAGAAATCCGCATTAATTAAATTAAGTTTTTGAATAGTTTCGGTGCTTAAATCGTCTTTCATTGTGAAATGAAATTCACTACTCTGAAGTAGTGGTAATTATAATTCATATATCCCGCCTTTGTCAAGCTACAAATACATTTATCGCAAAAAAGATTTGTAAGTATAGTTTAGTATAGTTTTAAAATTAGTAATAACCACTCAACTTTTTACCACCAAACTTCTCTAGCTAGCTAATATTAAATAATATATAAGGTCTACTTTTATATTTTTATAGAAATTTGTACAGAATTTAGCGAATTAAGTAATTCGAAATCTTAGTTTGAGATGTTATTCCAAATTTTAATAGCCTCTCTTAAAGAGGCAAATTCCCAAATAGGAATTATGTCGTTATTTTTATATAAGCTGATAATTTCGTTATTTACAGTTTTAGCATTGTCCAAATTATTCAGAAATTTTTTTGTGTAAAAGACACCTCGTAATGGTCTAAATCTCATTTTTAGTAGATTAATTTTATTGAGATATAAAACACAACCAAAGAGTTTTACTTTGTCTTGTAATTGTCTTTGGTTTAATTCATTTTTTACAAATTTGATACCTTTTTGGAGTTTCATTAGATCATCTCCAAGTTGAAAATAAATTTGAGAGACCAAACCCGAATTTAGTTTCTGTTGTAATGATCGATTTTCTGATAAGATATCTACCTCAAACGGGTTGTAAGCCACTCCGAAATCTTTCTGAGTGCCATATTTTTGTTGATAAATATTTAAAAGTTTTGCAGTTCTTAGTTTTTTATGTTGACCACCAGATACTAATAAAATTTTTGTAGTCGGAGCGAGTAACTTAACAAACTGAACAAAATCAAAAAATTTCTCAACTGCTAGCTCATAACTACCGTAGTAATTATTACTAATCGAATAATGTACACACAAACTAGTAGTAGAAGAGTTGAACTTAGTAAAAGATCTCACAAAACCTCGTAAGTCATCTTTTTTAGAAGTGTTAGAAATATTAACTTGTACAGGTTTGTATTTAAGTACAGCTTTGATCAGTTCGCATAAATCTTTGCTAGATTTGATTTTAAAATCAAAGATCATGTTTGTGAAATAAATTGTTACACTCTTCGATTTATATTACACCAAACCAACATTCAGAAAAATATAGAACCACAAACTGCCTCTAAGGCTCTTAATAGTCAATCGTAATGGAAAGTTCAGATTGATTTATAAAATCCCAACAAGGATATGTTGTTTTATTTTTACTTTTTAACTTTGCTTAATGTTTCAGGTATTTCTAAAAAGAACTTATCTATAGATAAACCTAAAATTGTAAAAAATAAAAATTTTAATTTTATTAAGTTCAGTTGAATCAATTTTGTTTTTTAAGAATCTCTGGAGGCAACGGCGGGAATCGAACCCACGTACAAGGTTTTGCAGACCTCTGCCTGACCACTCGGCCACGTCGCCGCTTGACAAGCGGGTCAAGTTTAGACTAAGTTTAGATGTTTAGTCAAGTTTCTATGTCCAAAAAGAAACACTATAATACAAACATTGTTAGAATGATAAAAAATTGGACTTTAGAAAATGTATTTATTCCTTTTTTTCTAATTTATATTTGCTTTAGTGTTTTTACTACTAGTTATGTTATTAATCAAAGAACTTTAGCCAATCCTTACGAACTACACTCTTATCTTTTTATAGTTGCTAGTGTGGCAGTATTTCTAAAGATTTTTATTTTTAACTATATTACTTTACTTTTTAACTTTTCACAAAAAAACTGGTTTATGATGGCTTTTAACTTAAGCTTGTTTAGTATACAATTCTTTTTTGCTAGTAAAGCTGCTTTTTCTCTGACCCAAAGTTCATACATACTTTACCCAATTCAGAATTTGCTAATAGCCTCAGGTATTTTTTATTTACAAAATCTGTTTCAAAAGCATTTTAAATTTACAAACTTTACTTTAGTTGGTGTGCTTGTTTACTTAGTTATGTTTATTTTGACTATTTTTAGACTTCTAGATAATGATCCAAGATTATGGAATTCCATGGGCCTCACAGCTCTCGGTATTGAGGCTTGTTTGTTTTTCTTGTTTTCTAGATCTTTTTTTAAACTTTTAAAATCATAAACATTGATTTATAGTAGTTTAATGTTAAAATAATAATTTAAAATTTAATATACATAATATAAACGCAAGACGCGGTAAAAATTATATTCATATTTTTAAAAATTAAAAATTTAAGATAATTTATTTTTTGGGATTTTTTGGGACAAAGTTTATTATCAGAGGTATAGAATTAAAAAAAGAATCAATTATTATCTCCTTCTCCATTAATAGGTGTTAATTTATTTTAGGACTTAAGTGTAAACCAAAAATAAGGCTAAGTTCTTCGCAAGAGCTTTACATGACAAATTTTTCAAGTCAAATTGTCTTGATACTAATTTTTCATAAAACAGAGTTTTTAGTTACAGGCTATCGGAGTAGTGTAGAAATTTGACAAAACCCCGCATTTTTGCTCGCTTCCTTAAACAGGAAACTATGCCTAATTTACAAGATATACAGCAATATAATACCCCTGAATTTTTGGAGAAAAGTGAAGAAATACCCAACCCTCACCACTATATCACAGTCAAAGGGGCTAGAGAACACAACCTTAAAAATGTGTCCTTAGTTATTCCGAAAAATAAATTAGTAGTCTTTTCTGGGCTGTCTGGTTCTGGCAAATCTAGCTTAGTTTTTGATACTATTTATGCTGAAGGCCAAAGAAGATATGTTGAAAGTCTTAGTAGTTATGCTCGTCAATTTTTAGGCCTTAAAGAAAAACCGGATGTCAATAGTATTGACGGTTTATCTCCGGCAATTTCTATAGATCAAAAATCTACAACTCAAAATCCTCGATCTACGGTAGGTACAATTACAGAAATTTATGACTATATGCGACTTTTATGGGCTAGAGTTGGTACAAAAAAAGTTAGTGATCTAGATGAAGAAATGTTTATAGAGTCGGTCAGTAAAATTGTAGATATTTTAGTGGAACAGAAAAAACCGATAATTTTACTGGCGCCAGTAGTCGAGGATCAGAAGGGCTGGCACAAACAACACATTTTGGAGGCCAAGAAAAACGGCTTTAAAAGACTTAGAATAGACGGTGAAATTGTTCTTATTGAAGAGATAGAAAAAATGGAATTGAATAAACAACAAAAACATTCTATAGAAATTGTAGTAGATCGATTAGAAGCTATAAAATCCAATAAAATCAGACTTACTGACTCTATAGAAACGGCCTTAAAATTTGGTAAAAACAGAGTATGGGTACTTAGTTTTGACAAAAATCGAGAGCCTAAAATTCAAAAATTTACTACAGATCAATCCAGTAATACCAAACTCGAGCCTAGAATGTTTAGTTTTAATTCTCCTCACGGTGCTTGTCCTCATTGTTCTGGTCTTGGATATATTACAGAAATTGATCCTGAATTGGTGGTACCCAATCAAAGTTTATCAATAATGGAAGGCTGTATCAGGCCAGTTAGTAGAATGAGTATTAGTGGGGGTTGGTTAACTAGAATTTTTGAAAATCTAGCCAAAAAGTACAAATTTTCACTGCATGAACCTTGGTCTAAACTTCCCGACAATGTCAAAAATATCCTGCTTTATGGAGATGGTAATTTTGAAGGTATTATAAACACTTTAAACCGTCGCTACAAAGAAACAATTAGTGAGTCTAGTCGAAGAGATATTGAAAGCTATATGAACAAAAGAATTTGCCCAACTTGTAAAGGTACTCGGCTAAAACAAGAAAGCCTTAATGTAAGGATTAATGATTACAACATTGCTCAGGTTTGTGAAATGTCGATTACAAGCGCTTTGGAATTCTTTGAGGAGTTACAAGACCCAAAAACCACACCTTTAGATTCAAAACAACAACAGATTGCCAAAATGATTCTCAAAGAGATTATCACCCGACTGAAGTTTTTAGTTGATGTTGGTCTTAGTTATCTTAGTTTGTCTAGGGCGGCAGACACTTTATCTGGCGGAGAGGCTCAAAGAATTAGACTAGCTACCCAAATTGGATCTGGACTAACTGGGGTGTTGTACGTTTTAGATGAACCATCTATTGGCTTGCATCAAGTGGATAATGCTCGTCTTTTGAATACCCTCAAAAGTCTTCGAGATTTAGGTAATACTGTTTTGGTGGTTGAACATGACGAAGAAACTATTAGAGCGGCAGACTTTGTGGTGGATGTAGGACCCAAAGCTGGTAAATTTGGAGGCGAGATTGTGGCTTTTGGCACACCTGAAGAAATAATTCAAAATCCAAATTCACCCACAGGATTATTTTTATCAGGTAAAGAAATTATTCCAGTTCCCCAAAATAGAAGAAAAGTTGATCCACCTACAAAAGATGCCGAAATTTACAAAAAAAATCCAGAATATACTAAATATATTTCTATTCTTAACGCTAAAGAGAATAATCTTAAAAGCATTAATGTGGACATACCTCTCAAAAAATTTGTTTGTGTTACCGGAGTTTCAGGTAGTGGCAAGTCTACGCTAATTAATGACATTTTTGCCAATCATCTAATGAATTATTTTTATGATTCTCGTATTCCTACTGGTAAATTTGAGGATATTGTTGGTCTGAACAACATAGATAAAGCAGTCATTATTGATCAAGCCCCGATTGGTAAAACTCCCCGAAGTAATCCCGCTACTTATACTGGTTTGTTTGCTTCAATTAGAGAGTTGTTTGCTGAATTACCAGAATCCAAAGCTAGGGGCTATAATCAAGGAAGATTTAGCTTTAATGTACCTGGAGGTAGGTGTGAAACTTGTGAAGGTAATGGAATGATCAAGGTAGAAATGAACTTTTTACCGGATGTTTATGTAGTTTGCGAAGATTGTAAGGGCACCAGATATAACAGGGAAACTCTGGAAATTAAATATCGAGATAAAAGCATCGCCGATGTGTTGGATATGTCTGTGTCAGAAGCTTTAGTTTTTTTCAAAAACCACAAAGTGATCACCCGTAAATTACAAACTCTGGAAGATGTAGGCTTGGGTTATATCCGCTTAGGTCAGCCAGCTACTACTCTTTCAGGAGGCGAAGCTCAGAGAGTAAAATTAGCTACGGAGCTATCTAAAGTTGGCACTGGTAACACTTTGTATATTTTGGACGAACCAACTACGGGTTTGCATGCTTTGGATGTTAAATTACTTTTGAATGTTTTACAGAAATTGGTTGATAAGGGTAACACAGTTTTAGTTATAGAACACAATCTTGATGTAATCAAAACTGCTGATTGGATAATCGACTTAGGTCCAGAAGGTGGAGACAAAGGAGGTCAAATAGTGGCTACCGGCACTCCAGAAGAAGTAGCTAAAAACCCTTTTAGTTATACGGGTAGGTATTTGCAATCACTATTAAACAAGAATTGATCTATTATCTAAAAGATCATCTTAACCTAAGACTTAAAGATCTTTAATCATAGAGTGAATGCATTTTTGGGCTTTCGATTTTTATAAAAAGGAACGATTACTAATTTTCCGACAATTGGACTTACTTTTTGGTAAGTTAATTTTTTCCGTTTTAGATTCAAAATATTTAGCCAATAAGTTCGTAATACTTCCTTATTTTACTTTTTTACTTCAATTCCTAGCTCTTTAAGCTGTTTTGGTGAAACTTCACTAGGACTGTTCATCATTAAGTCCATGCCTGAACCGTTTTTGGGAAAAGCAATGGTTTCTCTAATGTTTTCTTCACCTGTTAAAACCATAAACAACCGATCCAAACCCCAAGCAAAACCGGCATGAGTAGGAGCTCCAAAGCGGTAAGCCTCGAGCATATGACCAAATTTAGTTTCCACTTCCTCCTCACTTAGTCCTACTACTTGAAAGACTTCTTTCTGAGCTACAGAATCGGTGTTACGAACACCACCACTTAATACTTCGTAACCATTGCAGGCTATATCATATTGTCTAGCAATCAAGTCTGTTACTGTTCCGTTTTGGAGTGCCTCTCTTAAAACCGGCAGACCTCCTTGCCACGAGCTGAAAGGATTGTGTACAAAATCAATCTCACCAGTTTTTTCATCAACTTCAAACATAGGAAAACTATCAATCCAGACAAATCTAAGTAAACTGTTGTCAACCAAACCTAGCTTTTGAGCAATATGTTGTCGTATTTTGTTTTGAGCTTTCCAGACTATGTTTTGATCGCTGTTCGCTATGAATAAAATTAAATCGCCAGTTTTAGCCTCAAAGTATTTTTGTAACTCCGCAGATTTTTCTTCACCAAGAAACTTAAAAAGTGGACTTTTAGCTCCATCAGTAAAATATTGGATATAGGCAATACCGGGTAAACCAAATTCTCGTCCGATATCTTGAATTTTATCCAAATCTGAACGAGTAAATTGATTAACTCGGCCTTTTAAATATAAAGCTTGTACCCTAGCTTTAGGGTTGTCACATAAATCTGCAAAAATCTTAAAACCACTATTAACAAACACTGGTTTAGCATCTTGCCAAGCTAGATCGTATCTCAAATCTGGTTTATCACTACCATATTTATCCATAGCTTCAGCAAAACTGAGCTTGGTTAATTCGGTTGTCATTAGTTTTTTGTTCGAGTGTTTGGATAGAACTTCTTCAATAAATTGTTCACAAAGTTGATGAATAGTGGCTTCATCTGCCCAAGCCATTTCCACATCAATCTGGTAAAAGTCTCCAGGATGGCGATCTGCTCTTGGATCCTCGTCTCTAAAACAAGGTGCAATTTGAAAATATTTGGTAAAACCACCAACCATTAAAAGTTGTTTAAATTGTTGTGGAGCTTGGGGTAGAGCATAAAATTTCCCAGGGTGCAGACGGCTTGGAATCAAAAAATCTCTCGCACCTTCAGGAGTAGAATTGGCTAGAATAGGAGTCTGAATCTCAACAAAACCTTGATTGTCAAACCAGTTGCGAATATCTAAAAAAAGTTTATGTTTTTTGATTAATAAATCTCTAACATGTTTACGTCTTAAATCTAAATAACGGTATTTTAATCTTAATTCTTCGTTGGCAATATTATCATCGCCATGAATATCAAAAGGCATTGGTTTACTTGGACTCACAACCTGTAAATCATTGACTATTAACTCTATCTCGCCTGTTTTGATTTTGGTATTAATAGTTTCTACGGATCTTCGGCTAATTATACCTGTAACTTTAATAACTGCTTCATGGTGAAGTTTTTCGGCAATCTTAAAAATCTCTAGATTGTGCTCAGGGTTAAATACACACTGCAACAATTCACTACCACTTCTCAAATCAACAAAAATTAAACCGCCATGATCTCGTATGGAATGAACAAAACCGCCAACTTGAATCTGGCTACCAATCATACTGGTATCAATTGACTCAAAATCGACAATCATAAATCGATTGACTTTTTATAAAAAAAGCTAAATTAAACTAAAAGCAGAATGTCAAGTTGCTCTAGATTAGAATTATTAAATAAGACCCAAATTTCTTTAAAGCATAAATCAAAATTACTTTTTATGTCCTTTAAGATTTTATTTACATTATGTTTTCTGTTACAGAACATTTTAAAATTATTTAGCTACAAAGTAATGAAATTCAGCAAGTTATCTTCAGATACAAACTAGAATTTAACTTACTAGCTAAACTAAAAAAATTACTCAATCCAGACAATTATGTCTGCACCTAAATTATTAGCTGTAATAAACTTATCTGGAGGAATTTGACCATGAAGTTCAAACTCAAAATTTAGATTGCCCTTGCTGGCTAGTTCAAATTCTTGGCGAATTTTATCGTCTGCAATATATATTTTAATTTGTTCATTACCATTAGCTTTTTGTATGTATTTATAGAAGTTGTCCGGTGGCCAAACTATACCTATAGGCAATTTTTTAATTTGTTCTGTAACTTCAACGGTTTTTTGACTTTGGTTAGCCAAAATAATAGCATTAGAATTCTTTAAATTAACATATCTAGCTTCTGCCAGGAGGTTTTTAGTTATTTTTCTTGCTTGTTCTCTATCTTTCGAGAAAGATTTACCTCCACCCAAGGCACCATCACAATAGGTAATTACAGAAGCTCCATAGAGATCAAGCGGTGGACTACATAAAAAACCGTTGCCAGAGCGAAAATTTATTGAGTAAAAATTGTCTGAGATATTAGAGTTATGGTTGAAATTTTTCTTGAAAATTTCGTAAAAAGATAAAATTTCGTTAATTTCTGCAGAAGTTTTAACATTACCTCTAGCCGAAGCAATTAAAGCATTAATAGAATTAATATTCAGAATTTTTCCAGATCTAAGTTGTTGTTGTAGCTTTTGTAGGATAGCTGAGCTTATTTCTGCTTGCCTCCTGGACCGATCAAAATCTGAACCAGTGCCGTTAGTACCATGTCTGCTTCTAGCATAAATCAAAGCTCTGTTCCCATCCATTTGTTGCAATCCTTTTTCGAAAGTAGGAGCCGGTCTAATGTATCCTGAATAGTTGTCCGTAGGGAACTCATAATCTGTGAAAGGCACAGTAACATTTACTTCAATACCACCTATGGCATCAATTATTTGTTTGACGCCTTGAAAATTAACAGATAGCCAATAATGAATAGGAATATCTAATTCTCTGGACAAAAAATCTGCCATAGCTTGAGCCCCCGTGCCCGGTTGCTTTTTCTCAGCAAAAGGGTAAATAGCATTGATTCTGTAGGTTCCCCCTCCATCCGTAACATAGAAGTCTCTAGGAATGCTAAGAGTCGCGATTTTTTGCTCGTTGTGATAATATGAAAGTATCATGATACTGTCGGCTAAAAAAGCCACTGAGTCATACCCAATGACTAAAATATTGGTTCTGCCCTCGGCTTCTCCCTTAAGCTCGACTCTTTGAAAGGCTTGTGGGTTAAAGTTATTTACTATTATACTCCAAATATTACCTTGACCACCGCCAGTAGTCTCACTGGCAATACTCATTACATTATAAACAAAAGACCCTCCAGCAATCATTATTACAACACAAAAAAAGATAATTATACCTGATACCAATTTAGCAAAAGAAATATTTTTCCTCTTTTTTAAATTACTTAAAGATTGTTGTTGATCTGAGTTGAAGAAGTCTTTACTTTTGTTATTATCGAAACTTGAATTATCTTCTTCTTTTAAATTTTCCAAGACCGAACGATTTATCTGTTCAAAATTGTCTGTGTTTGTAATTTTAGTTGGCATAAAATCAAATTACAACTTTGCAATAATTAAATTAAGTAAAACTAAGTATATATAAATAACAACGAATGCTTGTTTAAAGCTTTTCAACAAACTTTTTAACAAAAAGTCAAATTTTGATCTAGAAACGGGTAGATAAAAATAAAGAATACCTTATATTTCTAAAACTAAAAAAACATTCAATATCTTATTCTACTGTTACACTTTTGGCTAAGTTACGAGGTTTATCCACATCTAAACCCCTGATTACACTTGTGTAGTAAGCAAATAATTGTAAGGGAATGATGTTGATAATTGGGGCAAGTTCTTCCAGAACATTTGGCACAAAAATAATATCATCACAAATTGATTTAAGCTTTTCGTCTCCATATCCGGCTATGGCTACCACTGGACCTCGTCTGGCTCGAATTTCTTGAATATTGCTAATTTGTTTGTCGTATACTGAATCTTGGGTTGCAATGGCAATAGTTGGGAAGTTTTCATCAACAAGAGCAATGAAACCATGTTTCATCTCGCCACTACTTAAACCTTCTGCATGGATATAGGCTAATTCTTTAATTTTTAGAGCTCCTTCCAT
>CAKZLR010000057.1 GCA_937127165.1 uncultured Candidatus Peregrinibacteria bacterium | reverse complement strand
TAAATCTACTTCCTAACTCTGCCAGATTTTCAGGATTTGGAGGCATGTGCTTTTGTTATAGTTCTTTTATGGTTCGACTATACCTTAAAAATGAGGGGTTGTCAAAAGAGGGTATAACAACTTCATCTTAAATATTACCTTTATCCTAGACGCTTGTTGTAAATTTTAAATCTTAAGTATTAAGTATTTCCAAATAATAAATGATTTAAGCTTGTGAAAAATATTGACTTTTGTGAGAATTTAATCTCAAATTTGTTTTGTTTTCACTTTTTAAAATTTCTTTTGCTTATGAAAGTATTAAAATTTGGGGGATCGTCGGTAGCATCTTCGGAAAATATTAAAAAAGTAATTGAAATAGTAAAAGATTACAGTTTGCAAAATGACCTGTTAGTTATAGTTGTTTCAGCTCTTGGTGGAATAACTGATCAATTGATTATGTTGGCTAGAATAGCGAAAAGCGGTGATCAGAACTATCAAGATTTGTTGCAACAGTTATTCTTAAAGCATGACCAAGTAATTCAAGATTTGATCGCGGATCAATATAGATTGCAAGTTTCCGGAATCATAAATAAAAAATACCAAGAACTCACTGATATTTTAACTGGAGTTTACTTGCTTCGTGAACTTTCTAATTCCTCTTTAGATGTTATAATGAGTTTTGGTGAGCAGTTTTCTTCGTTGATAGTAGCTTATGGTTTTAAATCTATTGGTTTAGATTGCGGCTTTGTGGATTCTCGTAAAATAATCAAAACTGACGATAATTTTGGATCAGCTAATGTAAATCTTGAAAAAACCTACAGTCTTTGCAAACAAGTCTTCAATTCAGAGCATAAAATTTATGTATGTGGAGGTTTTATTGGATCAAACGATAAGGAAATGACTACTACTTTAGGTAGAGGAGGTTCAGATTATACAGCAGCTTTGATTGGGGGCGCTTTGGATGCTGAAATCATAGAGATTTGGACAGATGTAGACGGTGTGCTCACGGCTGATCCCCGAAAAGTTCCATCAGCTTTTTCTTTGACCGAGGTTTCCTACGAGGAAGCAGGCGAGTTAGCTCATTTTGGAGCAAAAGTGATTCACCCCAAAACAATGCAACCAGCTAGACTAAAAAAAATACCCATAGTCATCAAAAATACCTTTAATCCAAAAGCTGCCGGGACAATAATTTGTGATAATCCAAAGAGGGATAACAAATATCAAATTACTGGAGTTACTACTCTAAGCGATGTTAATCTGGTCGAAATTTATTCTAATAATGGAAAATCAGTGGCTGAAATAGCTCACAAAACAACGGATAGTTTATCTAAAGCAGGTATAGAAATTCTGTTGATAACTCAAGGTTCATATGAGCCATGCTTATCTATTGCTGTGTCGGCTAAGGATGCTTTGTTAGCTAAATCAGTTATTGAAAAGAATTTTTCTTTAGAAATTAAATCGGGTGAAATGTTGCCAGTAAAATTGCAAGAAGAAAGAGCTATTGTATCAATAATTGGTAACCAGATGAAAGGCAGTATAGGACTGTCTGGTAAATTTTTCAAGACTTTGGGTGATCAAAATATCAACATTTATGCGATTGCTCAAGGTTCAACTGAACTAAATATTTCTGCAGTTATTCACGAAAAGCACAAGGTTAAGGCTCTACAAGCTGTTCATCAAGCTTTTTTTGAGAATAAAACTGAAAACATTCATCTTTTTGTCGTTGGCACTGGGCTGATTGGGTCGGCAGTATTACATATGATTACCCAATTTCCCAACAACATAAAATTGTGTGGAGTAGCAAATAGCCGTAAGTTTGTGGTCTGGGAAAAACCTGCTGATCCAACTGTTTGGAAGCAAGCTTTAGATTCTAGCGAAGACGGTGATTTGGAAGAATTTGTTCACAAAATAATAGAACTAAATTTGCCAAATTCTGTTTTTGTGGATTGCACTGCCAGTGCAGAAGTTCCTTTGGTTTATAGTAAATTATTACAATCTCACATAGCTGTAATTACTTCCAACAAAAAAGCCAATTCAGGAAGTTATGATTTTTATCGAGAGATAAAAGAAGTATCAGCAAACACTAAAATAAATTATCTATACGAAACAACCGTTGGTGCTGGCTTGCCCATAATTCAAACAATACAAAATTTGGTTAAAAGCGGGGATAGAATTATTAAAATTGAGGCTATTTTGTCTGGAACTTTAAGTTATATATTTAACACTTTTGCTACCACCAACGACACTTTTAGTAAAATTGTGCGAGGAGCTAAAGATAAAGGATATACGGAGCCAGATCCCAGAGATGATTTGAACGGTATGGATATGGCTAGAAAAATTTTAATTTTGGCTAGAGAATCAGGCTTGAAAATAGAAATGAGTGATGTAATTTTGGAACCATTCTTGCCCCCAAGCTGTTTTGTAGTAGATTCTGTAGATGCTTTTTTTGACCAATTATCTAAACTAGATGAAGACTTTGCAGAAAAAAAACGATTAGCTAAAAGTGAAGGTAAGTTATTTAGATATATTGCTAAGATGGAAAATGGTAAAGTGAGCTTATCTTTGCAGTTAATTGATCAAAATCATCCGTTTTATAATTTGTCTGGCACAGACAATATAGTGTCGATCACAACCCAGAGATACAATTTCAACCCGCTGGTTATAAAGGGACCGGGAGCTGGCGCAGAAGTAACCGCTGGCGGGATTATTGCCGATATTTTGAATGCACACCCACCTAAATATTAGCAGATTAGTAAAAACTAAAAAATTTTTCTTAATTTTTTAAATAGTTAGCGGAATGCAACTTGGTCAAAAACTTTCAAGTTTGTCTTAGGACTACCAATGTTTAAGCATTTTTGATAAAAAAAATTATACATGTTAGTTTAGGTTTGTATGTATTATGCACATCATCAGTCTAATCAACAAACTCAAGATACAATTTCCAGATTTACAATGGTCTACACCGCCTGATATTAAGTTTGGGGTATTAACTACTAACTATGCTTTTTTACTGGCTAAATCTCAAAAAGTAAACCCGAATCAAATTGCTCAAACTTTAGCTGACGAGATTAATGAGTTTTTTGAACAAAACCAGATGGATTTTGTGGCCAAAACTGTCGGACCTTATATTAACATCGATTTGAATAATCGAATTTTTATCGATTTACTAAATAATTTTGGTCAATTTCCTGTAAGGCTAAACAAAATTGATGAGAGTTTTGTGATTGATATGTTTCACCCTAATGTCGGCAAAAAAATGCATGTTGGACATATCCGCTCTGCCAACTTGGGAGAGTCGATGAGAAGAATATTGAGTCTTAAGTACCGCACCGTTGTATCTGATAGCTATCTTGGAGACTGGGGTATTCAGTTTAGTTATATTAGTTGGGGTATTTTGCACTTACCAGAGCTAGGCCTAGAGTTTGACACTATAGATATAGATAACGAAAATCGGTTAGTTTTAGTGGATAAGTTTTACAAAATTTATGTTCGCATGAATCAATTGATCGAGGAAAAACCGAATATCAGACAAGAATGTCAACAAAATTCTAAATTATTAGAGGTGGGAATGCAAGGTAAAGAATTGGACGAACAAGAGAAACAGAAATTTATATTTTTACACAATCTTTACAAAAAAATCGTTACCTTGTCCTTAGTTCAATTCAGAGAAGGTGAGCTGTTTTTGAATTTAAACCACAACCCAGTTTGGCTACCTACCGATAAAACATTAATAGATCCAGACAAGATTGCTAGAGTAGCTGGCAAAACCGGGTGTCACTATGCTTCCAGTCAACATATTCAGGGACAATTTAATCTAACTTTAGGTGAAAGTTTTTACATTAGTTTTTTGTCTGAAATGGAATATTTAGCTGATCAAGGCTTGGCTGTGAGAGAAGGAGACTCAATTTATATTGATCTAGAAAAAGAAAATTTGGGACGAGTTTATTTAATTTCTTCGGAAGGATATTCATTATATCACACTCGGGATATCATTTGCCGAATGGTTTATGCTGGAATTTTCGGTTTTGATAATGCTATTACTTTTGCTGATTTGAGACAAAAACATAGTTTTGCTCAAGTTTTTGCTGTTTTACAAAGAATTATTGATAGCAAGATTTATGAAACTAAGCCTTTTGGTTGGATGACGATGGAAGAAACTCAGAGAGCCTTGCAAATTTTATCTAAAAAAATGGCAATGTTCGAAGGTTTTGGGCATCTCAAGTTACCTGACGGAGCGATGAGTACTCGTAAAGGGAAAATTTTCGCTTTTGAAGATCTCAAACAGATGCTTGAGCAGAAAGTCCAAACAACTTTACTTAACAAGGGCTCAGACGATTTTAATAATCCTGAAAAAATTAGAAAGATAGCCGTAGCTAGTCTAAAATGGGCAGACCTTCATAGAGATCGCGAAATGGATACTGTGTTTGACCCAAGTCAATTTTTAAAATTTGAAGGAAATACTGGAGTTTATCAGTTATACACACTAGTTAGATTAAAAAGTATTCTCAAAACCAATATCAAGCAAAATTTCCATTGGAACCATTTTAGGCTAGATTTACTTAACGAACAAGAGTTGATGATACTTAAACAAACTTTTCTACTTCCTTTCATTCTAGAAGATATTTGTCAAAACTACAAGCCACACCATCTCTGTAATTATCTTTTTGATCTAGCTACCAAAATTAACAGTTGGTATGTCAAAAATTCTGTTTCTCAGGAGGCTAATTTAAATCGCAAGATTAGCTTGCTTATTTTTTGTAAGTATTTAGTTAACCATTTGGAATTTGTTCTCAGTTTATTAGGAATAGAGACTGTAGAAGAAATTTAAACTAGCTTGCTTTTTTTATCCTATAAAACATAGGATTTTGATTTAGATTTATTAGATATTTTTACCTTTCGTCAATAATTTGTTTATGACGAAATTCAAGTTACATACGATTAAAAATAATTTATAAAAATACTATCGTGGTAGCAGTAATTGTTTCATTGTTTGACTGTTCGTAATTTATCATTCATCATTTTCAAAGGCTATACCAAAAAATAATTATTATTATTATTATTATTATACTACTATTATATTTTATTTTTTATTTATATTTTTTATTTATATTTATTATATTATTATATTTGTTTTATTATATTTGTTTTATTATTTATTCTAATTATTATTCTAATTTATTTAATTTATTATTTATTCTTATTCTATTTTTTATTACTTAATTTATTCTATTATTATTCTAGATGACTTTTTCTGATTTTGGATTTTTCGAATGGCTACAATCCATCTATAATGGAGTAGTGAACACTCTCCAAACTGGAGATGTCAAAGAAATAATGTACCATTTTATGGTTGTAACTGTGATTAGTGGTTTAATAGCTATGTTTCTGTATATAATGCATAACAAATTTAAGCATCAAATTTTAATTGATTTAGGTGATCATAAGTGGCTGATAAAATAATTGTCTAGACAATATTTAGTAAGTTTAATATATTGTATATACCGCCTGGTGTTTGTTTCAAACATCATTTCTGTGATTAAACTTATTTTCGTATACAACTTACATACAATGTATATGTACCTTTACTTTTTAAAAAACAAATTTATTAAAATTTATTTCTTAATTTCTATTTTTCTAATTTTCGTTTCCACTACGTTTATATTTGGATTATTTTTGTTTGTTGGGGCTGCAGAATTATCTACATTTAAAACCGTACCACTAATAAGTCAAACTGGTGGTGATAGTCGGATCACTCCTCTTTCTTCATCGAAAAAAACTATAGACTTGTTTTTTTCTCAAAGACTAGATGATCATGGCTCTGGGACTCAAAAGTCGTTTGAGTCTTTTGCCAAATCTCAGATACCGCTAACAAACGGAAGTATTTCTACTGGTGAAATAGATGGTTGTATACTGGCAATTGCTGAAATTGCCAAATGTAATCGAGGAAATGGGACATGTACGGTGAATGCCGTCAACGCATATAAAAGACGGTGTAGTCCAACCGAAGACAAAGAAATTTTATTGGATCGAATTTGTTTAAGACCGCCATCTGTTGATCATAATGGTAGGAATTTATCACCACAAGATAGGGTCTTTTTTTGCCAAGCTTGTGTCGGTCGAGGTCTTGGTCTGGAAGGTGCCGATCGTGTATGTACAGCTGAAAGACTTCAAAATCCTTCAGAAGGTGGTAACAAAGTTTTGACCAAAAACGGTCAATTATCAGCTAAGATTTCAGTTACTAGAAGGGCTTATCAAAGACTTTCAAACAATAACAGTATTTATGAAATAATGAACAATTTTTCTTACCCCTTTTTTGGAAATATTAATGCTTTTGCACAAGATGATTTAATTGATGTTGATGTAATAATCACAGCCTCAGAGATCAAAAATATAGGATTGAATACTTCTGAAAACAATGGGGCGGGAGGTATAGTTGCGTCTCAAAACGAAACTTGTACATTTACATATAGCCCCGGACCAGGGTGGGTTGTTGAAAATGGTCCCGGAACTTCTCAAACGAATAATGGAATTTGTTCGACTACAGTTAAGATTAAAAAAGTAGATACTCAAACAGTCTTTCCTAATTTTTTTGAATTACCTATATTTGCTCAAACAGAACCTAGTGTTGGAGTGTGTGTCGGTAGGGCTTGTGCTAGTGTGAACTTATCTTCACCTACTCAAGTTGTCACTGAGGCTACAACGGATGTCTTAAATTTTTTTAAAACTCGTTGTTTTTTCCCAGGTCAGAAATTATCTGATGGTAGAGAATGTTCTTCTGAAGAATCATTATCTGTTAAAATTTTGGATTTTTTGCTAGCTTTAGCTAGGATCGTAGTTCTCTTAGCTATAGTTTATGCAGGTTATCTGCTTATGCTTGGGAAAGAAAAAGAAGGCAGAGATATACTCAGACATTCGATTATAGGCTTGGTATTGGTGTTTATGATAGCTACCTTGGTTAATCTAGTGGAAAGAAGTATCAGTGAAAAAAGTAGCCAACCATTTGCTGAATTTGTTACCTCAATTGTCTCAAATTTTGTTATTCCAATTGCAGCTTCTATTAGTTTGGTATATTTCGTAATTGGTGGATATTTTGTGCTCACTGCTGGTGGCAATAGTAATCAAGTAAGTAAAGGTTGGAGTTACATGAGAAATGCAATAATTGGACTGATTATTGTAATTCTGTCATTTAGTATGGCTCAAATTATTACAAATATAGCAATGAACTTTGTTGCTAGCATCTGATAAAAAAGAATTATGAAAACAATCTTTTCTATTTTCAAAAAACTAGAAAAAAAATTGGTTATTGCCTTTTTTGTAGGGTTTATACTCTCCTTAGTCTTGGTGCCTCCTACAGATGCATTAGCTTCTGCTTTTTTAGACAATCTAAAAGATTTAAATATTCTAGAGGGAACTTGTATTATTCCCGGATTTCCTGACGCGAGTTGTAATCGTGAAAATTCTTTTGCTTTTAAAGTGTGGGAATTTTTTGTTCGTTTTGCTGCTGTAGTTGCTTCTATAATGTTTGCCTTTGCGGGATATAAAATGATTATGAATGATGAAACCGAATCCAGAAAATTAATTGCTAGTACTATTTATGGTCTGGGTGTAGTTCTAGCATCAGATGTTATAGTTAATCTAATTGGCGACTCACTAGCACCAAAAAAAGACACGAATAATTGTCAAAGGATTATAGAATCTCAGTGGTTTGGTAGATATTGTGCTGATATTAACGCCGCACCTATTATTGATTTTTTTACTAAATTGCTTAATAATTTAGCAATACCTATAGCTTTAGTAGTTGCAGTTGTTTTCTTTGTGATTGGTCTATATAATCTGTTACTTTCTGGCGGCAATAGCTCTATGGTTCAAAAAGGTTGGGAATATATGAGAAACTCTATTATTGGATTTGTGGTGGTCCTTTTGAGTTATACCATATTAAGTATAATATATGCTATGGTAGCCAGTTTTTTCCCAAGAGCGTAACCAAAACCAAATCCTCATTTTTCGTAGAAAAACTACTAATAAATTAGGTTCTAAAAGGAAAAGTCTTTTTAGAGCTAGATTTAAAAATTATGCTCAGTTCTCGAAAAACTGGGTTTTTAAAAGTAGATAAAGTTTTTCATAGTCTTTTTAAATGATTACATAAATTACATAAAGACATCATTAATTCGAATAATGTAGCTGCAGTCTACAATCTAACTGCTTTATGCGAAGAAAACATTGAGTTTTTTGTTAAACAAACAAATTGACTCAAAAAAAAGCAGTTTTGTTTGAGGCTGAGAGGTTGTATCTTCGTATTTTAGAGATTGATCGAGATAATGTACATGCACTTAAAAATCTAGCTGCTTTATATCAAAACAATGCAGCAATCTTTGCCGAAAAATTTTGGGTCAAAAGAAGCAGTTTTACAAAAATTTTACAAAAGGTTAAAGAGTTACATCTTAAAAATCATAGATAAATTAAAATCATAGAAAATCTACAGAAACGGGCTATAAAGAGCATAGATATCGATACATGATAACTTTAATTCGTTTTTATTGTCTTTATCTTTTTTTACCAGAAAAATTACAAACGGCCTTAATGCTATGTGAAGAAATTTTACAGGATCCAGAAGTAAGTGAAGATCTTAAACAAGATGCTGAATCTTGGAAAGAAAGAATCATTGAGAAGCTAGAATCAAATCGAAACAGTTTTTCATAGGATATTCTAAATCTAACTAGCTCTGGTAATTAGATATTTGACTAACTATTTGACTAACTGATATTAGTCTGTTTTCGGGGGTCTATACCTCTGTTTAACTTGTCAATCAAAGTTTCCAAAATCAACCAAGTTGGGCGATCAGATTCTACTTTTTGCC
>CAKZLR010000056.1 GCA_937127165.1 uncultured Candidatus Peregrinibacteria bacterium | reverse complement strand
AATATAATATAATTTATAATATAATTATTATTATTCATATTGTTACTAGTAATGCAGTAATGTTACTAGTAATTGAATACTAATTTTTTTTTAACAGATAAGTGTAAAAATAAAACAAAAGATTTTGATTATTGATTATAATTAGTTATAACCTTCCTTAGGTGTTGCACTACCTTCAGTCAATAAAGTTACTTGACAAGTATTGACATATACACTCTTTAATATCATATCTATTATCATATAATATATGAAGAAGGAAATATTGTAGTATTGTAGCGATAAACCTTTTCCCTGTGGAATTTGGGGTTTGAAGCAGAGAGTTGGTTTCTTTGATTCAAAAAATCTACCAACTAAATTCCCCTGCGACGGGGATTTTTGATAAAACTCTTAATTTACTATGCTATGTCTAGTAAAAAAATGAACGGAGCCTCAGTTTTACTTAAAACTCTGCAAGATTTTGGTATTGAAATTATGACAGGTTATATTGGTGGGGCTATTATGCCTACTTTTGATGAATTAATTAATTTTCCAGGTATTCGTTTTATAACCTCAAGACACGAACAAGGAGCTGGGTTTATTGCACAGGGTTATACTAGAGCTTGTGGTAAACTAATGCCGGTAATGGTTACTTCTGGACCGGGGGCAACCAATTTAGTCACTGCAGTAGCTGATGCAATGATGGATTCTGTGGCTTTCTTGGCTATCACGGGACAAGTTTCTACGAAAGTGATTGGTACAGATGCTTTTCAAGAAAGCGACATTATTGGTCTGATGTACCCAATTACAAAATATGCTGAAATGCTCTTAAAAGCTGACGATGTGGCTGAAGCTGTTGCTAGATCAGTATTTATAGCCCAAAATGGAAGAACAGGACCGGTATGTATCGATATTCCCAAAAATGTTCAGATTGAAGAAACTGAAAACATTGACGCACCTAAGGCTTTGGACTTGCCAGGTGTGCAAACTTACCCCCCAATTGATCCTGATTTACCAGAAATCAAACAAGCTATAGATTTAATCAAGGAAGCTAAAAAACCAGTCGCTTTGGTTGGTCATGGAGTTATTTTATCTCAAGCTAAAATAGAGTTGAGAGAGTTTCTAGAAAAAACTAATATCCCTGCAAGTTTTACTTTACACGGTCTCTCTTCTTTACCAGCTAGCCATCCTCTAAATTTGGGAATGATGGGGATGCATGGAGAAATAGAGGCTAATAGGGCGATTGAAAATGCGGACCTTTTAATAGCTCTTGGCATGAGGTTTGATGATAGGGTTACTGGCAAATTGGAAGAATATGCTAAAAATTCGAAAGTAATTCATATTGAAATTGACCCCTCTGAAATTAACAAGAATGTCAAAGCAGATGTAGCTATTAATGGTGACTTAAGAAATGTTTTGCAGGTTTTAATCGCTAAATTTGATGGTTTGACTAAAGAAGCTACTGATTCCAGACAGGCTTGGTTTGATAGTATTAACCAAAATAGAGAATTAAGTAGAAAATATTATAAACATATATTTGAGTATGGATATGGTAAAAACAACCGTCTATTAATGAGTCGTATTATTCACGAGTTATCAGAATTTACTAAAGGTCAAGACAATATTGTAACAGATGTAGGTCAGCACCAAATGCAAGCAGCTAAATTTTATAAATTTGAAAGATTTAATACTTGGTTTACCTCCGGAGGTTTAGGTACTATGGGTTTTGGTTTACCGGCTGCAATTGGGGTTAAGATTGCTCGACCAAACGAAGAGGTTTGGTGTATTACTGGAGACGGTAGTTTTCAGATGAATATTCAAGAACTTGGGACTATTTTACAAGAAAAACTTAATATTAATATTTTACTTTTGAATAACGGCTATCTAGGAATGGTTAAACAATGGCAAGATATGTTTCATAACGAAAATTTTACTGAAGTAGAATTGACTAACCCGAATTTTGCTAAAATTGCTGAAGGTTACGGTATTGCTTATAGATTTGTGGAAAAAGTAGAAGATATTATCCCTGCTTTACAGTGGTCAAAACAAGAAACTAGATCGACTATAGTCGAGTTTGCTTGTGATGAGCAAGAAATTGTGTATCCTATGATTCCTAGTGGTTGGACTTTTGACAGAATGATTCTGAATGAAGATCATGCCTTGGAGATTCTTAATAAGAGAAAATAACAGCAACTTTAACAAAAGATGTTAAATATGATTGTATTTCCAATTAAGCTAAAACGATAAATTTGTTTTATGTCTAAACTACATACTATTTTAGTTTTTGCTCAAAATAAACGAGGGGTTTTAGAGAGAATTACTATACTGATTCGTCGTAAAATGTATAATCTGGAAACTATAACTGCTTCAGACACAGAAGTTGAAGGAATCAAGCGAATTACTATAACTTTCACACAAGGCGATGCAGATAAAATTCCGCAAATTGTGGCACAAATTAATAAAATAGTCGAGGTTATTAGTGTTAAAGCTGTTGATAGTGCTAATACTGTTGAAAGAGAAATTTTATTAGTTAAAATCAAGAGACCTCGAAACCTATCTGAGATTACTAGTTTAGTAAATATTTTTAGGGGTAGTGTAGTTGACCTATCTGAGCAAACAGTTATTTTACAAGTTGCTGGAGAACGAAAAAAAATTTTAGGATTTATTACAGCTTTAAAACAATTTGAGATTTTAGAAATTGGATCTAGTGGAATAGTAGCTATGGAGAGATAAACCTTTTATTGGTGATATTTCGGACAATCTAAATATCCATTTCTGACTTTTTTAAAATTTTGAGGTATTAAAATTAACGCATTTACAAACTTTATTTTTAATTGATAGTTAATTCTAAAAATTTGAGACATGATGATTGTAGTTTAGATCTTAGAATTGTTTAACTTTGTAAAAATACAAACTTGTTAAAAAATATTCCACTTTTCTAGTCTGCAAAGACTAGATTATTTTATCTAATCATTTTACAAACAGAGAGCTTCTCCCTGAAACAGAGAATCTCGAAGAGTAATCCTAGTTTTTCCTTTTTGGAGAATACTTAAATTGTTTAAATTTTTAATTTTAATTTTTAAACAAACATTTTTAGTAAAACCAATATTGTTTCTGTTTGTGTATATTTTTACGTCAAAAAACTAAATACACACTGGCTCGGGGACAGGGATTCGAACCCCGGTTGACGGGACCAAAACCCGTAGTCCTACCACTAGACGATCCCCGATCACCATAATTTAAAAAAACCATAACTTAAAAGTATAAATTTACTTAAATGTCAAGACTCGACTTTAATTTAGATCAAGATTTAAACTAAAACTAGCTTAGTAATTAGGTGCCCTACATAACTATCTGACCTGGAGTAAAGAATGTTTAACTTTTTATTTCTAAAAGAAAAAATACTATAACTTGTTTGTTTTATTAACTTTTCTTCAAATTTAGGCCAAATCCATTTTTCACCATTTTCTTCAGTTCTAAGATATAAAGGTAAACAAAAAATAACTTCTGGAATTTTAAGTTTATCAGCCTCTAGTATAACTTGTCTCCACATTTCATATAATTTAGACAACTCTTTTTGAACCTTAGCAATGGTGGGAATAATTTGAAAATTTTTACCTAAATAACCTTCCGTTACAATTGCTACCTCCCTAAAATCAGTAATATTTTGGCTTTTTGACAAAAATCTAGCATCCAAAACTTCCGTATTTAGCAGCACATCTAAGTCAAATGCAATACCTAAATATTTTTGACCCCACTGCCAAATTTGTTTTGCCCTCTCAAAATTGATTTGAGATTGAGTTGCACACTCTGGTAAAATATCTGAAACAAAAAAATGCTTTTTTAGATCAATACCTGATGCAACTAACCTGCCCTGACCACAGAAAGGATCCCAAATTATTTCTTTCTTAGTTAAATTTAGTAAACTTCTGGCAAGTTTGAGATTCATTATCCCTTGTTCCATATCTTTGTGTGGAAGATTTTGATCTAAGTTTGCCCAAAACTCTTGGTTACTAAAAGTTTTGATTTTCCCCACACAAAACTCTTTTTTAAATTCAAAAACAATTATCCAGTTTTTAGTCGCTTTCCAAGACCCAAAATTTGGTAGTTTTTTTGGTAAGTTAATTTTTTTGAAACCTGCTTTTTTAGCGATTTCGATTATCGCTTGTGATTGTTGTCTTTTTGGTAAAGATAAGCCTATTTTCTTAGCTGAAGGATTTTCTTCTTTAAGAAGATCTAGAATATTTTCTATCATTCTAATCAAACCCCAATCGTCTTTTTTTGAAACTAATCCAAAAATTTCGCCACCAAAAACTAAACTACCGCTGAGGTTTACATTTAAATCAAAATGACCAATTAGCCAATGAGAATCTGTGTCGTAATTGACATCTCTAGACAAGTTGAAGTATTCCTCGATAGACAGATCTTTACAATGACCGAGTTTATAAAAATATTTAGGCGGCACAGATTTGATTATATTAAATTTTTAGCTGCATATATTGTGTGACCAGTATGTTTATTAGGTGTCAAATGTTTTATTTCAAAAAAGTAAGATACTAATTTTGTTGTACTCTGATTTTCCATTCTTCTCATATATCATTAACCCCCCATATGGTTCTTGTTCTAGTAAGTTTCAGTTATTTTATTGAAAGAAATCTTAAGATCATTACAGATCCACACATCTTTCCTTCACTATCTAGCAAAGCTATCCCCCATATAAAGTTTCCAGTAGTTTTCATTTTTTTACTATAGCAATGTACTGATCTCTAACTTCTAATCTCTTTTCTAAACTATCTTTTTTATTAAACAAATTGCATAATTACAACAATCAAATCCTCTAGTCAGCTAAAGAAAAAACTCTCGAGCTAAATTTCGATGTAATTCTTTAAAAGTAAGATTTTTGATCACAAAAAGTATAATTAGTAAGTTTTAGAGTACATAATATCATCTCCAGCCCTGTTATATTCCATAATTTCTTCAGGCTTAAACCACAAAGTAATCTCTTTTACAGCTTCTTCCAAAGTTTCAGACGCATGAAAAAGATTGTGAATAGCTCGGTTTTCCACATTAGCGATAGCAGGGCTATCTACTGAGAAATCTCCACGGATAGTACCCATATCGGCCTTAAAAGGCAGGGTATGTCCAGCAAGTTTGCGAACCATATCCACTGCTTGAATACCTTCTATAACCATCGGAACAACAGGACCTGAAGTCATATAGTCAATTAAAGACTTAGCCACATTTCTGCCAATTTCAGACTTGTTATCGGTTCCTAAAAAATGTTTTGGATCGAGTTTTAAACCTTCAAAAGTGCTAAGACCTTTTTCTCCCAACCTATCAATCCAAGCTTGATCACTCATTGGGTAGTGAGCTATAATTTGCTCCCGAGTAGCTTTAATCATTTTGAGAGCAACTATTTTAAGCCCACAAACTTCAATTCGACGAACAATTTCCCCTGTTAAACCTCTTAAAACTCCATCTGGTTTAATCATAGCAAAAGTTCTTTGCTTTTTAATTTTACTAATAATTTCGGACATAATAGCGATATTTGACCTATATGGAATAATTTTTAAGTCATTAATTATTGTCAAGTTGGTCTGTTTTTTTGGTTTTTTTAGTTACAACTTTTTGTTTGTTTAAAAAAGCAAGTTTTTTTCGACATCTAGCGATATCTTTTTCCCTAGCTTGGATATCTTCATTATCAAACGAATGCAAGATGGAATTGCTATAAGATTCTATAGCTTCATCAAATTTTAGCAAAGCTTCCTGAGCTTTACCTAGTAAATGATATAGATAAGGTTTGTTAGTTATAGAGATTGTCAGAGATTCCAATACAAACTTTTCTAATTCTTGATATTTTTTAAGAACTAATAGGCAGTAAGCATAATTACTGTAAACTTCTTTAAGATCTGGTTCTAACTCTAGACATTTTTTATAGTATTTTTCAGCGGTTTTTGTATCTTCAAGAAGAGAATCATATACATATCCGAGTAAGTTGTAAGCCTTAGAATAATTTGGGTATAAAAGTGTAATATGGTGTAAAATGTCTAAACCTTCTTTTATCTTCTGATTTTCCAGTTTTTGTTTTGCTTCTAGCAAAAGAATACTAGCATCTACATATACAGGTGGCACAAATTTATTATCTTTATTTATATTATCTTTTGGCTGTTGAGTCATAATTTATGGTATAATTTATGATATTTATGTATTTTAATTAATTATTTTTGTATTTTATTAATTAAATTATTTTTATTAGTGTCAGTGTTTTTTGGTTACAAAGATTTTTTCCAAAAATTTTTTGATAGGTTATCCATAAACTAAACGTGGTTGTTACAGACAAAAAAAATTACACCAGCTATTCCTAATGTATTGGTAAAAACTAGAATTGTCAAAATTGTAGATATGAGCTGATTCCTACAGCTGATTTCATAATTTTATAGGTGTTAACCAATTTCCTTGAATTTGTTTTTAAAAAATAGCTAACTAGTACTCAGACAGCTTTTTTCAGATCTTGGGTCGCTATTACAGTGACTGCCATTACCCCTGATATAATAAGCCAAGTAGATCAATTATTTTTATAAAAGCTACTATAGATAAGATTATAAACGAAAAAATATCGACTATTAAAGCATCTAACACAAAACCATGTGTCCAGAGACTGATTTTATTCTATTTTTGTTAAAATAGATTCCACTTTTGACTTGTTAATTCCTAAGGTCGGAAATAAATCCAATTTTTGATTTGGGGCCAGTCCCGTAGAAAATAAAATGTCAAAAAAAGTAATAATTTGTGTAGTTAAGTTAGATAAGTTATTTATTATTACTAATCCACTAGTTATCGAAAGTTGTAAAAAAGAAACAAAACTAGATAAATAACTTATTAAATCAGGATCAAGGTCCTTAATTAAACTTAAAAAAATTGATATTACCAACTTCGGTAGGTTTATTAAAGTCCTTTATTGTAATTGTTGGTATAATTAATTATTATTGGTATAATTGTTGGTAGCTTTTTTACAAAATTTTTAACTTTTTTAATTATAATTTAATATCAAAAAAACTCGAAGCCACAAAAAATACCAAAAGCACCAAAACCGATAATAAACTATCCAAAAACCTTAAAATTAATTCCTTTTTTAAAAAAATTACGACAGGGTTTAAAGAAAAAGTTATAATCAAGCTAAGTAATAAAATTAGCTAAATTTCTGTAAAATTAAAATAAATAAACAGAGAGTAATATCATACCAAATGTAAATATTGTTTTGAAGTATTGGGTAGTTTTCATAAAAACTAATTTAGGCTTGATAAGTAAGATCAATAAAAAAATTTAAAATTTCTAATTATTAGCTTTAGCTTAAATACTTATAATAATAATATAATACACAAATTTTAACTATTATATTAAATAATATAGTTAACAGTGAATTTTTACGAAAAAGGCGATATTATTTTATTTTTCTATTTTACGCAATTTTTTCGAAGTTTTTTAGAAAATATAGTGTGCAAAATTATATCTTCTAAGTAATTTTCGTAATTTTTCAAAATCTGCTTTTGTTTATTATACTTATAATTATATTCATAAGTATATTCACAAGTTTATGATCTCTAATTTTTAGTTAAAAGTAAATGCTGCTAATGCTTAGAGTTTGGGTGTACTAAAATAGTATAATAAAAATTTATTTTTATAAAACGTAGTAGAGTTAAATATTTGACAAAATTTTTAATAAAACTTTTCATCCCCTCATGAATCAAGATTATCGCCAATTCATCATTGACTTAATAAAAAGTTTAACTCAACCGATTGTTCATGAAAATGTTTCTGTCGAGTTTGTAAAAGAGGGTGAGCAGTGGCGAATTAATTTGGAGTCTCCAAATATCAAGAAAATTATTGGAGATAGTAAAGAGGTT
>CAKZLR010000055.1 GCA_937127165.1 uncultured Candidatus Peregrinibacteria bacterium | reverse complement strand
GGCAAAAAGTAGAATCTGATCGCCCAACTTGGTTGATTTTGGAAACTTTGATTGACAAGTTAAACAGAGGTATAGACACTCGAAAACAGACTAATATCAAAGTGCTTACCGTCTCAGAGGCTTTAATTTATATCAAAAAGCTCTTGGGAGAAAATACCTACTTTATCGAAGGAGAGCTTAGTGAGGTTAGACCTTTTCGTAATATATACTATTTTACCATTAAAGATAAACAGGAGGCTAGATTAACCTGTTTAGCTTTTAAAAAAGTAGTGAAACGAATTGATTTTCCTCTCAACGAGGGCTTGCAGGTTAGGCTCACTGGCAAGTTTAAGATATCTAAAGATTCCCGCCTGTATTTTGAAACAACCTATATTCAGCTTACTGGCGAGGGTGAGTTGCTAAGAAATCTCAAAATGCTTGAGCGAAAATTAACTCAAGAAGGTTTGTTTGACCCAGCTCGCAAAAGACCAATTCCTAAAATTCCACAAAAAATATTGCTGATTGCTAGCCCAAACAGCGCAGCACTTGCGGATTTTACCAAAGTCTTAGACAGTCGTCGAAGTGGATTGGAGATATTTCTTCTGCCAATTAAAACACAGGGAGTTGGTGCAGAAGCTGTGATTTTGGAGCAATTAAGCAAGGTTAATCAGTTGTGCCAAGATCTACAAATTGACACTGTGGTAATAACTCGAGGTGGTGGCAGCCAAGACGATCTTTTTGTGTTTAACTCGGAAGCGGTGGTGAGAGCAATTCATGGAATTAGTAAACCTACAATAGTGGCTATTGGTCACGAGCGAGATATAACTTTATCCGAATTAGCGGCTGATTTAAGGTGTTCAACTCCTAGTCAAGCTGCCGAAAAAGTGAGTCAAACTAATAATGAAATAATTTACCAGGCTACTTCAAGTGTTCAGTTTATTAGAAATTTTTGCTTGCATAAAACTCAACAGTATCATAATTTTTGCTGGCAAGTTTTCTCAAATATCCAAATTTTAAGCCGATCCAGAATCGACCAAATCAAACAAATCTGTAACCAAACTAGCCAGATTGTGGCCCAAATAATTACTCAAGTAAAGTTCGGAACTACTAAAATTTTTCTAAATTGCGAACAATTAGTTAATTTTCAAATACAACAAATTAAGCATGTTTATCAAAATTTATATCCAAAGATCTTGGAACAGATTCAGCTGAACATTTCAAATTTTCGTCGTCAATTTGACCTAACTACATCCCAAATTTGGCTTCATGATCCCAAAAATATTCTTGCCAAAGGCTATGCCATGATTTTGCAAGATGGAACTATAAAAGAAAAGATAAGAGATATTAATTATGATGTGTCACTCACGATCTGTATGCAAGATGGACAGTTGAATGCTAGATTAAATGAGAATTAAGACACATCACGAAATAATTCCTCTTGAGTCCTTTTTTAAAAAAGAACAAAAAATATCTGATCGAAAAAGATAAATCTGAGTCCATAGAGCTCGTTCGATAAACAATTTTGTTGTGTTTTGAATAAGATTATAGACCCTCAAACTTAGATATTTTGCTTATACGACGAACATGCCTTTCCTCTTGTAAAAAAGGGGTTTCTAGCCACAGTTTGACTGCTTCTTTAGCTTGATCAATAGTTAAAAATCGTGCTCCTAACGATAGTATATTAGCATTGTTGTGATTTTTACTTAGTCTGATAATTTCCAGTTGTGGAGCATTATAAACTACAGCTCTAATACCCTTTACTTTATTGGCAGCAATAGCTTCACCCTGTCCAGAACCTCCTAAAATTATACCTAAGTTGTTTTCCAAATCTTCAGCTACTTTTTGGGCAGCAGGAATGATAAAGTCTGGGTAGTCACAAGACTCTTCACTGTAAGTACCCATATCTTTAACTTCATAACCTAATTCAATAACGTAATTTTTAAGAATTTCTTTTAAAAGAAAACCAGCATGGTCAGTAGCAATGTAAATCATAAGTAGATGATACTAAACTGTTAAACAGTAAAGTTGTCAACAAAATAGAAACAAACTGTCAATCAATATTTTTAAGTCGTTATAAATAACCGTTATAAGTCATTTTGTAGGATGAAGAAAGAACAAATCAAAGAACAAATAAAGAATAATAATTAGTGTGTTTAGTGTGTTTAAAATTTAGCACTTGACAACATTAGTTGCTAATGTTAAGCTGGCCCAGCCATCTCTTTTGAGATAAACAGGCAAACAAAATTTGTTAATTTGTTGATATTTTGTTTTTTTAAAAAAAATTTTTTTATTAAATCTTATGTCAATAGTATTAGGAATTGATTTAGGTACAACCAATTCAGCAATGGCATATGTGGTTGGAGGTAAGCCAACAATTATTGAAAATCGTGAGGGTGCCAGAACTACACCATCAGTCTTTTACTATAATAGTAAAGATGGGACAGTAGTAATTGGAGAAGTTGCCAAAAGAAACAGTGTACTTAACCCAGAAAATACTTTCTACGAAGTTAAAAGATTTATTGGTAGAAGCTATGAAGATGAAGAAACTCAAAACGATATTAAGTTAGTACCTTACAAGGTAACAAACAAAAACGGCAAAATCAAAATAGTTACCAAAGAAGGCAAAGAGTATGCGCCTGAGGAAATTTCTGCCGCTATTTTAAGAAAACTAAAGACAGATGCAGAAGAAAAGCTAGGTCAAACTATTAACGAAGCCGTCATTACCGTACCAGCTTACTTTAACGATGCTCAAAGACAAGCTACCAAGGATGCCGGAGAGATTGCTGGTTTAAAAGTTTTAAGAATTATCAACGAACCTACAGCTGCAGCTTTAGCTTACGGTTTTGAAAAAGGACAAGACGAAAAAGTATTAGTTTATGATCTTGGAGGAGGAACTTTTGATGTTACCGTACTAGAAATTTCTAGCGAAACTATTGAAGTTTTAGCAACTAACGGAGATACTCATCTTGGAGGAAAGGATTTTGATAAGAGATTGATTGAATATGTAATTTCTGAATTTAAGAGAGAAACTGGAATCGACCTTGGTAAAGACAAGGCAGCTGTGCAGAGAATCAAAGAGGCTTGTGAAAAAGCTAAACAGGATCTATCAACTCAACAGGAACATCAAATCAATTTACCATTTATCACCATGGGTGCTGATAACCAGCCTCAACACTTAATGATGAGTGTCACAAGAGCTAAATTTGAAGAGTTAGTTAAAGATTTGATTGATCGGACTATGGATCCAGTTAAAAAAGCTCTTGATGATGCTGGTGTAGACAAAAAAGATATCAAAGAAATCATCATGGTTGGTGGCATGACTCGTGTGCCTGCTGTGCAAAAAGCAGTGGAAGCATATTTCGGTAAAAAACCAAATCTATCGGTTAACCCAGATGAAGTTGTAGCTCTTGGAGCAGCTATTCAAGGTGCTGTACTCAAAGGAGACATCAAAGATATTTTACTTTTGGATGTTACCCCTTTAACTTTAGCTATAGAAACTGCTGGTAATATTGCTACCCCAATGATTCCTCGCAATACCACTATTCCGACTAGCAAATCTCAAATTTTTAGTACATATGCAGATAATCAAACCGCAGTCGATATTCATATAGTCCAAGGGGAACGACCCATGGCTAGTGATAACAAGTCTTTAGGTAAATTTACTCTTTCTGGTATTGCACCAGCCCCCCGTGGGGTTCCTCAAATTGAAGTTACATTCGATCTTGATGCCAACGGTATTCTGAAAGTGACTGCAGTCGATAAAGGCACGGGTAAGCAAGCTAATATCACTATCACAGGTTCTTCTACCTTATCTGAAGAAGAAAAGGAAAGGGCTATTGAAGAAGCTGAAAGACAAAAAGAAGCTGATCTAGCTAGGAAAGAACTTGTAGAAGCTAAAAATCGTGCTGATAGTACTATTTATCAAGCAACAAAATTAATTGAGGAGATGAAAGATAAAATCAGTGATGAAGATAAAGAAGAATTGAACATGCTAAAATCCGAGCTAGAAGCTCTTCTCAAAGATGAATCAGTCGGGAAGGAAGATCTAGAGAATAAGACTGAACAATTACTAAACAAGATGATGTCTATTGGGAAAAAAGTTTATTCTACTCAGGATGGTGCTAAAAACGACTCGGCGACGAAGTCTGAATCCACAGGCGATTCATCATCAGAAAATATTCAAGATGTTTGATTCTAGGAGTCAATAAACGATTGACAAAAAATAAAACTTTCTAAACCAACCACGGTTGGTGTTAACTTTTTTGAAAAAATTAACTTATTTTTGTTTTGTGAATTCGGAGTCTATTGTTATAAAGCCAAATAGAGTGGCTGCTGCTTTGGTGTTTTTTAGCTTCACTAGGTTCGGCCGTTTTTGCTTACATAGGTTATTTATATTTAATGCTTCAATCAGATGAAGGAGAAGTGTGGAAAGGGTGGATTGTACTGATATTTTGTGGTCTGTGTAGTGTTGTTGGACCAATCCTAGCAATAGTTATGTTAATTCCTGGGTCTTCTTATTTAAAACTAACTAGGGAAGGTTTTGAAATAAGTTATTTTTTCCGCAAAACGTTTATCCGTTGGAGTGAAGTAGACTCTTTTAGAGTCGTTGCCGTTAATGGTGTAAAACCTATGGTTTATTTCGATTACAATCAAAATTATCAAAAACGTGCTGTAGCAAGATACTTGTCTAACATTATAGCTGGAGTTGAGGCTGGATTACCAGATAATTATGGTAAAGATCCGGAAGAATTAGCCAGGTTAATGAATGAGTGGAAACAAAAGTATGCTCCCACTAGCGCCCTCACTAGTTAGTTTGGCCCGGACTAAATTACGTATTGTTTGTTTTAGTTTTTTAAATAGACTCTATATATTTTTAAGGATATATAGCTTGCATGTTTGCTTATTTAGTAACTTCTTACAGAAATAAATTTCTGTTTAATATCCAAATTTTGTCTTAAAATCTTGTCTTAAAGACAGTGGTAACCAGTTTACCATGGGTGTAAGTATTAGTATTAAAAAGCAATAAGGATAAGGCTCATTAGTTTTTGGTAATGACTATTTCTATTAGTTGGCTTAGGATTTAGAAAGATTTTGTTTCAAAGATTTGAATATCTCAAGTCATCAATTTTAATTAATTCCACTGAAAATGGTTTGGTTAAATAAGGAATTAATTAGTACAAAACATAGAGATTTCTATAACTTTTTGTAACTAATTTTTTACTTTTGTAAAGATAGAAGATATCTTGAATAGAATAGATTTAGGCTAAAATGTTAAAATTTACTCACAGGTCAGCTTTTTAAAAATATAATATAAAGGCTTTTTAATAAATCACCTTTAGCTTCTCCTAAAAACAAAACAAAAAATTATTCCATACAGAAACTAAAATCCTAGTTAGCGTCAGTGACGACCTGAGTATTACACGTAAAAAGAAGGTAAACAAAACAACCGAGGTTTTTAAAACAATAGGGTAGCAATAGATGTTAATTAATTTCGTTAAACAACAAAATGAGTCATTACTTGATGGTTTTGTGAGAAAAATTGATGATGTTGGGGAGGGTGGGATCTCTGGAAAGTTTAAAAAACAAAGATTATCAGCTTCGTCCTCAACTAACCTTCGAACTAATCAAGCAAACTTAGCATGTTCTAATACATAGAAGATTATGATATTTTTAGCTATCGAATTAAATGGTACAGACAAAACAAGAATCACTACTGATGAAGTAGCCGGAAATAACAAATATAGATTTATTACTTAGCTTGTGGTGATGTATTTAGTTTTTTTAAAGCATAACCGATCTTCTCCCAGAAATCAACTAGTTTTCTTTTTCTTATCTTTTTCTTATCGTTTAGACACAGAAGACACAGAAGAAATTTTGTCAATAGTAAGTTTTTACTACTAGGAGCTGATCAGATTTATGAGTTTATTTTTATTCTTCAGCTCTCAGTAGAGATACTAGTTGGTGTGATAGATTTATGACTTTTTCTCCCTGATATTTTTTTGTATCGTCACTCAAGCACTTTCTCAAATTTTGATAATAACGAACAAACATTGTTAATTGATTCTAGAACAAGAACTACTGAAAATAGATTGGGCGCTGATTATTATGGTTTTGTTTTTGATACTCCGAATTCTTATTTAGTAGTAAATTATTAGAATCAAGCGGAAATTTTGCTCTCGAAAGAGCTGGTATAAGTAGAGGTAGGTTGAGAATTGATTCTAGCAAGAAAGTATACTACCTACAAGTCTATTCCAAAATAGAATCGTAGGATTTGTCACTGATCTTAATTATGACAATTTTTCAGTGGAATTTAAATAGGAAACTTGTGATTTAGACTTTGTGAGTAAAGTAGGTAAAGGATTTATTTATGTTAATTTTGTAAAGATAGTCTCAGGAAAAACGGTATATATTGGTCAAAAAGTGCAGAGTCTTTCAGGTGGATCTTTTACCGAAGGCGTATATATTTCGGGTTTAATAGTAATGTTAATTGACTTCTGATTTGAGATTTTGTATGGTGATGTTTTATCTCGCCTATTGTAGATTATGTGACCCTGTTGTGAGGATTAGCGCTTTTTAAAAACTATGTTAGTTTTTGTGCTTCTTCGTTAATCAAAGAGTAAGTTAGATTAAAAAAGAAAATTGGATTCCTAGTTCAAGGAGTTTTTGATTAAAGGAGTTTATTGTACTCGATATTTTTTAAGTAAATAAAAGATAGTTCTATCTAGTCTTTAGATTATTTTTGATTCTTATCAAAATATAACCCTTGTAAAAGGCAATGTATGCACAATATATTCTATCTAAAAAAATGCAATCCCAACATTAATAAAAGTTTGATTTTAATTATTTATTACCCTTCAGTAATAAAAAACTTAAGATATAAAGCAAAAAATCCATACCAAAAGATTATATTGACATTTTATTAAAACAAACCAACTGTAAACCAGTCTGGTTCCGTAGCTCAATTGGATAGAGCAGTTCCGTCCTAAGGAAAAGGTTGTGCGTTCGATTCGCGCCGGGACCACCATCGGTTTTTTAATCAGATATTTTTGCTAATTTCTAAATCTTTATCTCAACAAATACTACAAATTTTAATTAAAAGGATCGACTTCTTTCACTAAAATATAACTATATTTGGTGGAAATATATGGAAGATTTTTATGATGAAAAAATGGCAAGATAATAAAATATGGTTATATTTAGACTGAATAGCAAAATTTTTAATTTTGTATTCGGTGTTTTTAGCCTTATACCAAGAACTCGTGGGTGGTGTAGTACATTTTTTCAATATTGAAATTACTCTATCGTGGTACTTTTTCCGGATAGTTCCATCTTTTTTTGCCTTTTTACTTATTCCTCTGATTAGAAAATTGTTTAATTTTAGAAACTGAATTTTATTTTAATAGTTTTGTTCTTCCCCTTGTTTTATTTTTAGATATTTTTGCTCATGTTAATGCTAACTTTGGTTTATAATACTTATTATAATTTACCTTTTTGGGGTATTGTTGGCTTTGATAAAGTTGGTCATTTTTTAGGAGGGGTTGTATTGAGCTATATTTTTTGTTTTCTATAGTATTCACAATCTGGGAAATAATCGAGTTGTTAGTAGAAAAATATGGTATAACTAAACTTTGGTTGATATCTACTAGCAGGGCACGATATTAATGAAGATTTAACGTTCAACACGATAGGTTTTTTGCTTGAATCGAGTATATTTTTTGTCTCAAACTATCTAAAACACATTTATAAACAAAAAAGATTTCAAACAACAAAAAGTGGTGATTAATACCAAATATACCGATTTTACTATTAACTTTTACAAACTCAATCTATCTCCGACTCTTTCTGCCGTATCCAACCTAATGGAGATTCATAAACAACAGGCTTTGTTAATAATTTTAACAAATTTTTAGTCAGGCTAAGAATGACTTTAATTTGAGATTACTTCACCTTGTTAATAATGACACGGAAAGGTGCAATTGATAGGAAAGAAAAATTAAATTAGATTTACACATAAAAAACACCCCCGCTGGTCAATAATGTTGTTGTCTTAGGGTCTGAAGGTGATTTATCTACACCCTGAAAATTGTAAGTATCACAATATCCAGGATGGCACCCGGATAGTCACGACCATCAGTAGTGCATAGTAGCAGTACTGTGACAGCCAGTCACTATTAACAAAAATATTCATGTCAACCGGTTTTCCAACCGAAGTACCATGTTTTCCGCATTTGGTTTCTTCCTCAACAGCCTTACGGTGATTGAGCTCCACAAAAAGGTAGAGGTAGAAATAGACGAACAAGAAGGCAAGGGCTACCACCACGAGGATAGTATACTCGATTAGATCGAGATGATATACTATTGACGTACCTCCTAGTATTTCTTTTTTTTACCGTAAAAACCATACTCTATGGTCAACCTATAGGTGAAAGAATATATAAGTCTCGATATATTTTAGCTTAATTTCTTTAGTCTCATTAAGAACTTTTACTTTTTAGAAAAAACTCTTGCTATATTTTTTCCTAATTAACAATAAACTCTCTAGAAACCACAAAAAAGATCCACACCTATAAGATTATTCTAAAAAACCCAAAAGCTAAGCCAAAAATAATAAAAACAACAATAATTCCTACCAAGAGGAGTTATAAAGCGTGATTTATAAAGTGATTTATAAATTTTGTAAAGTAAATTCTGGTTTATCAATTCGTAGGTTAGTAGGTTAGGATCGTTGCTCACACAAATTTTCTTAAACGGGCTATTGCGATAGTTAAAATAAATCGACCAACTGTTACTGCTGACATCAAGTTAGTTATTTGATTGTTATGACAATATAATTCATTCAGTTCATTCAAACCTTCCAAACTTAGGCTACTACCTATACTCAAATAACAAAGTAACAAAATATCCATTGGCTATCGGTGCTGTAAAGTCACAATTTACCCTCTTGATTATCTATAATCAGCTTCATAACCTCCTCTATACTACAACCTATTTTGTTAGCAAAATAACATAGCCACCTATGATCAGAAACTGTTGGTTCCCAGTTTGGCATTTTGCGCTCATTGCTAGAGGTTGGTTGATATTTTGGTTAAACATTTTACACGATGTATTTTTATTTTTTTAATTACAACCAGCCCCATAATTACAACCAGCCCTAAAAAAATTTTACAACAATAATTAGTTTAGACTTAGATGAACAAGACATGCGATCTCATAAAACTCTGAAAAACAAGTTAGAGTTGGTTAATGTTTAAAAAATCCAAGTTTTTGTGATTGACCCATGATTGGATTTTGTCAGTCAGTATTGTTGATTATCAGATCATACTGTAAGTGGAGTTGTATGGTGAAAATATATTCTTTTTAAGCTAAAATGTATTTTTGATCATATTTTCTCAAAACTTCTTGACTCTGATTGATAAGTCTATAATAATTTCCCTGCTTCTCATATAAAAAAGCAGAATATACACAAAGACTCTGTAGTTTGAGTAACTTATCAACTCTAATCGAAACAAAAAACCACTTCAAACAACACTAAAGTATTTTGATCTTTATCGTAATCTTTGGCTTAATTAAATTGATCAGTTTGCAAATCTAGATGCATGATAATTTTTTTCAATTTCCATTGAGTATCAGAAAAGTTTAATCTCTCATTCTTTCTTTGCCTAGTCAAAACTTTTGAAATAATAATTTTCAGTTTTGTTTGACCCATTAATTTTAATACTTTTTACTACGCGAGTTGTTCCAACCTTTTACCAATGACAACCAAATAGTTTGCCAGATTTTTGGTAAACTCAGTTTTATCGGATGTATCGACACATATTAATATTAATTATCAAGGGTTTCTCTGGGTTTTTGGTTGAAGATGTTTTGATTTAATATGATCTCTAGAAAATTTAGCATAACTAATTTTTATTTTCTTGTTGTAAAAAATTTTCCAAAGTTTTTCTGCTTTTTCAAAAGCTTGATTTAATCCTTCGAGAACCGCCATGATTAGTAATTTAAAAAGCAATGTTTTTGGTTTTGGGTTCGAAGGTGTTCTGAAATACTTCATTTTTAAGAAGAAGGTTTAACTAAGTATTTTACTACCTTTTTTACAGATTTTGTTGAGCTTAGTAACATCATCTAACCCTCTTGCCAAACCAACATCTTTTATATCATCAACTATTAGTAGAAATTTGCTTTAGGCAGAACTAATTTTTCTACAACAATTCTGACTGTGCCAAACGTTTTGGTGTAAACTTTTTGCAAAACACAACTTTGTAATAAAACAAACTAATGTGACTTTATAATCCACAAAGATTCCTGATATAAGCTGTTAGAAAAGCTGCATTACTGAATTGTTCTCTATTTAAGTAGCTTGAGTTTATTTGAGATAACAAATTTAAAGCCGCTTTAGGTGGTTGTAGTTCAGGGTGGCGAAGCACTGTCAAACCAGTATTTAGATAACTTGTAAATAATGGTGATTGAAGGTAACACATAAAATACTTTCGGCGGATGTTTAAATCGGGAACTTTACCAAAAATAGTGTCAAGTTTTTGAAAAAAATCTGAAAATATCTGGTTTTTGTTTTGAGCATTTACACTAAAAGTAACATGACTGATATTAAGGTGTCCTAATTGAACCGGGTGGTAAAAGTCCTTTAGATTAACTAAAGGCCTGACTGTAGGATCTTCAATATATTGCGGAACTGGTCCACCCAATATGGCTGGCTGTGTCAAAATACTATGACTTAATATTTTTCTAGTACTTTTTGTTCCAGTTACCAAATCTGAAATTTGTTTTAGAAAACCTTTCTTTTCTTCTTCTAAACTTTTTGATTCTATCTCTACAAAGTTCTGTTTAAGAGCTTGAAAACCTTGTAAAGCTTCTGGATATTCACCTAACTGTAAACTTTTCTTTAATTTAAGCAACTGTAGCATATCCATATCTTTAACCCTGTCCATCAGGTACTGCTTTTCATTGGGTAAAAGATTAGAATTTTGAATTAAGGTGAGAATATTGCTAGATTGAGTCATATTCACAGAAATTCTCTTCCCGAAGTATATAATAACAAGGCATTCTAGTCAAACCTTTATACCCGTCACTACAATATTCAATAATATTATATTAGATATTTCTATCACTAAAAAGTTCTATGTTTTGTTATCTTTTCTTATTTGTACAATTCTTATCTAACTTTAATAATTGATATTTCTCACTAATGAAAAAATTGTTCAAATATCTTTTTGAGAAGTAGAAAAGCGAAGTTTTGGCGGAATAGACAATTCCCCTTTTGAGCAGTCTGCATGGCGAGATGAAAAATATTCCTTTAAGAAACAGCAGTACATTAGTAGTGTTGATAGAATAGATTTGCCAGTTTTACTAATTTTACTAGTTTAATCTTTTTAGTTGTAAAAAGTTAGTTTAACAAATTAAAAACTACACGGAGTAGTAAACTACTCTCTTCGTTACTTCTTTTAAAAAGTTAGTACCTACCAAAAACTGATAAAACCACCTTTTCTAAAACAGAAATTAGTTTGAATTTCAAAAAACTACTTAATCAAAACACTCTTAACATTTACCAATTCTCTAAAGCCCCACCCTCCAAGTTCCCTACCATAACCTGAGTCTTTGATTCCACCGTAAGGCATCTTAGGATGGGAGCTAAGCATGGAATTAACATAAACATTGCCTGCCTCAATTTGAGGTATTAAACTTTCTGCTAATTCATAATTTTCAGTCCAAATTGTTGCCCCCAAGCCATATTTTGAATCGTTGGCAACTTGTACTGCTTCTTCTACACTCTGTACTACAATAATCGGAGCAATTGGGCCAAAAGTCTCTTCTTGATAAACTGGCATGTATTTGTTGATATTAGTCAAAATTGTCGGTTCATAATAAAAACCTTGCCTATTCATTCGCTTACCGCCCATCACCACTTTAGCTCCCATTTTAACAGATTCGTTTACCATCTCTTCTATTTTCTCCAAAGTTTTAAGATTCCCAAGAGGTCCAAAAGTTGTTTTTGGGTCCATAGGATCACCAACAACTTCGGCTTCAAAAGCAATTTTTAATTGATCGATAAAAGCTTCGACAATCTCTTCTTCCACAATAAACCTTTTAGCAGCATTGCAAGCTTGACCAGAATTTCTCAGTCTAGATTTGTGTGCTTCTGGCACAGTTCTTTTTAAATCAGCATCTTTAAGAATAATAAAAGGATCACTTCCACCAAGTTCCATCACAGTTTTTTTGAGGCTTCGACCAGCTATACTAGCCACCTCTTGACCTGCTCGACCACTTCCAATCAAAGTCACAGCTCGGACTACTGGATTTTGAATAACTTGTTCCACTGCTGGTGAACTAATAAGCAGACTTTGAAAGACACCAACCGGAAAACCAGCTTCTTGAAACAAAGCTTCAATAGCTAAACTACATTGTGAAACATTTGAGGCATGCTTCATCACTACCGTATTGCCTGCTAAAATAGCTGGAACAACTGGCCTAAGAGCCAGCCAAAAAGGAAAATTCCAAGGAGCAATGTGCAGCACCACACCCAAAGGTTCAAAACTAATATATGATTTTTTAGCATCAAGCTCAACAATTTCTGGAGCTAAGTGAATAGGTGCACTTTCTGCATAATAATCGCAGGCCCAAGCAGATTTCTCAATTTCAGAATAGCTTTGACTAATCGGTCTTCCCATTTCTTGAGTAATTAGACTACCAAAATACTCTCTATTCTCTCTCAATTTAAGGGCCAAATTCTGCACTAATTTAATTCTTTCCTCTAAAGTCGTATTTCTCCATTTTACAAAACTCTGTTGGGCTAACTCAAGTTTTTGAGCAATTTGCTCGCTAGTCAAGTGGGGATGACTAAAAACCTCCTCACCTGTGGCTGGGTTGATAGACACTAAGTTCATAGTCACTAACACTACACTAATTTGAAAATTAAAAACTCAATTCTTTTAAGTCAAACTAAAGACTCTGTCAAGTTTCTAACCATTTTAACAAGACCTTTTCTTGTTAGTTGTTTTTTTAACTTAAACTATTTAATTACCCCGATTGGATACAAGATTCCAATAAATTTGTTAACTAACCCGACTAATCTTGAGTAGAGGAAAACTAAGACTAATTTTTATTTTTAATTTAAAAACCAGTATTGTGAATCTCGTAATCCCTGTCCAACCGCAGTTAATTTACCATTTCAATTTATCAACTATCTTCTAAACTTAATAAAAAACTCTTCAAAAGTAATGTAAATTAGTAATGTAAATTTCTTAATCAGCACACATCAAAGCTCGTGTTTGCCGTACCCAAGGGTTAAAATTTTGGGTGTCGATCTTGGATCGAGAAAAAACTCAAATGCCTTTTTAAGTTCACAATTTTGACTTATATCTTGATGCTAGATAGTGATACCTTGCTTCATTCGGAAAAGATTTTTGACTTATCAACCATCAAAAAGATTTTGTTTCGGGTTATTATGTCTATGCTGGCAAACAAATTAAGCCAGAAGTAGGCATGTCATTGCTGGTCTTTGGGATGAAGAGTTTTTGAAAAAGAATAAATAATTTTGCACCTTTTAAAGTTGGCCACATAGAAGCAAAAGAGGAATGTGTGTAAGCCAATTGGTTCGGACTTTGGTTTTGTTTAAGCAAGAGAAATGTTTTTAAAAAATTGAATATCCTTAGCTTGCTTAGGAAATTACTACTATACACGAAATAGTAGACATTACCTCCGAAGAAGTTAGTTTTTGTAAAAAATTAACCAAGGCAACTAAGCTACCTAAAGTAACTTAAGAGGTTTTAAACTATTTAAGCCAATCAAATAACTACTAGTAAGTTATATAATACTACTAGTAAGTTTATAAATCATAAATATGTAATCACTCCTCTACGGCTTTTAGAACACAAATTTAGGTAAAATCAAGGAATATCTAAAATCAAATTAAGAGTTTATAGTGTTACAGTTTATGTTATATATTGTTATATACTACTAAATTTAAAAATTATGTAAAAAATAGGTCGTATTTAAAGATTTGAGTAAAATGATTTAGATCGATACTTAATTAAGCTATAGTGGTGCTTCCACCTACCTCTATCTTTAGATAGCTAGTCTAGGCTATCAAAACAATTTGTTTTCGGTAATGTTGAGAAAAAAGTATAAAATTCCAGCAGTCTTTTGCAAAATTTTGAGCCTGTATGAAGTTATAAGAAATTTATATTTTTTTGGATTGCAACTCTTGTATTGTCATACAAAACAGTTAAAAGTATGTTTATTCGCTACATAAACACACCCTCTCAAAAAATATTGACCAGATTGGTTTTGTCGTGGACACCGTATAATTTTTTTTAAAAAATGCATATTCACGAATATTCACGGAATTACTTTTAAAAATCTTAGTTTTGGGTATACTAAAAACCAACTAATTCTACAAAACATCTCCCTAACTTTCCCTAAAGGGAGTTTTATAGGTATATTACAAGTAGCAACGGTTCTGGTAAAAGCACTTTGATCAATCCTATAGGTGGTATCATTCCTCATCATATGGGCGGTTTTCTAAAAAGCAAAATATGGGTCGACGATATTAATGCTAAAGCAGCAAACATATCTGATCTAGAAAGAAAAGTAGGTATAGTTTTTCAAAACCCGGATTGTTCTTTGTTTAATTTAGCCGTGGAAGAAGAAGTGGAATTCGGTCTGAAAAACTTTAAACTAAAGGATATACCCACTAAGGTGGATCCAGCTTTAGAAATAGCTGGTCTACAACACAAGAAAAAATTAACCCTCAAGATCTATCCATGAGACAAAAACAAAAACTGGCTTTAGCTTGTATGTTAGCTCTGGAAACAGACCAACACCATTTTTGATGAACTGTTATCTATATTCGATTACAAAAACGCTTAGAAATATATAAATTTTAAAGATAACTAAAGCAAAAAGGCACAGCTATAATTATTGTGATAGAACATGACACAGATTTTTCGTGGCAGTTTTGTGGTTTGAGTTTGATTTTGAGTGAAGGTAAAGTAATATTGTTTGTAAAACCAAAAAAGTTTCTGAAAAGATTCAAATTATTCAATAATTAGGTATTAAAATACCAAATATAACCCAGGCTTAACTAGTTATTTGTGGTTAAGATCATCAATGAATACTGCTATCTATAGCTTTTATGTATTTGTATTTTCTACTTAGTTAAGTATCTATCTAAAGATTAGTTGTTATATTTTCATGTTTTTATTAGTTAGTTGACTAAAAAATATTTTTTAATTTTAAGGTTTTTAACCTTGGTAAGGTAAATCTAAATTAATCAAAATATGAGAATTTTAGTATTATTTGGCTCCTCCACAGGCAATACTGAAGAACTGGCCAATACTGTGGCCAAAACCTTGCAAGAAAAAGGTATGGAAACCGATTTAATTAATATCGCTGACACAACCAACATTGAATACGATAAATATGACTTTTTGTTTCTGGGAACTTCAACTTGGGATGAAGGACAAACTCAGCTTGACTTTCGTTTTTACCTTGAAGATTTACAAAATAACCCTCCAAAACTAGGAGGTAAAAGATTTGCAGTGTTTGGTACTGGTGAGTCTTGTTACGAATTCTTTTGTGGTGGTACAGAGAAATTGGCCGAAGCATTTAAAAACTTTGGGGGGATACAGGTGGGCAATATCCTTAAAATCGATACTTTAGAAGAAGATCCAGTAGAAAATCAGAAAACTATAGCTTGGACAAACGAGATCATTGAGCTAATAGTCTAGTTTAATAACAAATCAAAACTGTAATTGACATCTTGGCCTGAAAAAATTGCTATTGAAAAACAAATTCAAGTTAGACTAAGATAATTTCAATGTCAGAACTTCCAGAAAAATTAAAGAATAAAAAAATCGCTATTTTATATTCCTTTTTTAAGTGTCGTGGTGGGGCTGAAAAACTAATTTTTCAAATTAGAAACCACTACAATGCCGATCTTTATGCAGGGGCTCTTAGGACAGACGTATTCTCTCCAGAAAAAATAAATGACACTTTTAGCCAAGAACTTTTTGACCCGAAATATAAATTCGAATATTTACATAGAGACGGGAAAATACCCGGACTGCTTCACCTGAAAAGAATGTTATTTTGGTTGTTTAGCCCCAAACTCAAAAAATTAGAAAATTATGATTTGGTGATTTTTAGCGGTAATGTCTTTTTTGCCCAAAGAAGAATAAAAAATGTCAAAAAAGTTAATTATTGCCACACTCCGCCCAGAATTTTTACTGATCAGATGGATCAGAAACTAAATAAACTTCCATCGTTGTTTAGACCTATATACAAAACTCTCGCCAAACTAGTCAACCATGAATACAAAAAAGATCTCCAAGCAATGGATTTGATTATTAGCAATTCCAAAAACATTCAAAAGAGGCTGAAAAAATACCTTGATATTGATTCTATACCAATTTACCCAGCTGTCCAGACTATTAAATTTAAATATATTTCTACCGGCGACTATTATTTATCTCACTCTCGACTAGAAGAACCAAAGAGAATCCGTTTAATTGTAGAAGCTTTTGCTCAAATGCCAGATAAAAAATTAGTTATTTGTTCCAGTGGGCCTCTAGAAAACTGGATAAAAGAACAAATCTCTTCAAGAAACCTCACAAATATAGTTTTTGAAGGACTAGTTAGCCAACAGAGGTTAGAAGAATTAGTAGGCAATTGTTTAGCAGGTATTGTCATACCTGTAGACGAGGACGCTGGTATTGTGCAATGTGAGTTAATGGCAGCTGGAAAACCGGTCATTGCGGTGGCTGAAGGCGGGTTGTTAGAAACTATAATTGACCAAAAAACTGGATTTCTACTCCCTCCGAACCCAACAGTAGAAGATTTGGTAAACTTGATAAGAAAAATCGACCCAGTAAAAATCAAAAACATGAAAGATGATTGCCAAAAACATGCGGCTCAATTTGATTCTAAAATCTTCTTTCAAAAGATGGACCATGAAATTTTAAAGTTGTTTTCCTAAAATACAAAATTCTAGTCACTACCATTGAATACAACATTCTCAAATAAAAAATAAAAAAGTTAAAATAAATTACAATCAGTCAAAATCTATTGGTAATTTACCTTTTATTTAAATAATCTTTAATAAACCAATCCCAAACATAACTCTGAATTATATATTAAATTAAATAATATAAGCTAAGCCAACACAAATATTAACCTCCAAAAAAGTGGACTAAAATCACGGTTTCTTTGTTGTAATAAAGTACTTTTTGATGTACTATACCAGAATGAATAAACCTATCTGACAAAATATTTTCTCTATGAGTGGGTGATTTCATCCAAGCTTCGACAACATTTTTTGGGTCATTATAACCAATAGCTAAATTTTCTCCAATTTTTTTGTACACATAGCCAGACTCTCTAATAAATTCAGACCATTTTTTATTATTTATGGGATTTGTGTGAGAAAAGTAATCATATTTAATCATATCGTCCATTTTTAAGCTAGCTGCCAGAGTTAGTAAATAATCTTCTTGTAAAGGATGGAGACCTTCTTTTTGTCTTTCTATATTCACATATTCTAATATTTTATCCGAATAATACCCATCATCTTCAAATTCTATCGCTGCTATGGCTATACTTGTTCTAGATTTATTAGTAGTATTATGAGTATGTAATTTATAAACAGCAAAGAAAAAAACTGCTACAATCAAAAAATTGATCACAATAGCCTTAATTAAAAGAATAGTTCTCTCGCTTTTCATCCTGTCTCTGATTTTTGTTTTTGTTTAAATTATATTTATTTAAAACGGTTAATCTTAATTAGATTGAATTTATATTCATAAACCTTCAAACCTTATAGTTCTAGACTTACACAAAACAACTCTTCTTTTAAAAAGGTGCATATTATATAAAAATTTATGTTAATAAACAATGGGTTCAGTATACCAAATCTTTTATATTCAAACAAGTAAAGTTTTTTTAAGCTAGATCATTAACCAAACTTACCCAAAAATCAAAGCATAAACAAATATCCAAATTTTTATTTCAACTTTGAATTAACTTCTATAGATTTTGTTTAATCTTTACTGGACTAAGTCAAAAACACATATTTTTCAATAAAATTGAAACGGACCTTCTTTGTAACAAGACAAATAAAAACCTTATATTTTTTATAAAAATCAAACCAAATTATTTTATATTTATTCCTTAATAATCCTGTAAAACTCTTTTATAATTTTGCTTTATTGCTAATCAGCAAACAAATTCGACCTCGCAAATACTGCAAGCAACAGTCTTTATTTCTTCTTTAAGCTAAAATTAAGACTTTGTTTATTTCTTTTGCTTGGTTTTAAATTCGTTAAACAGTTGTTGTAAATGTTCTGCTGTTCCAAGATTGCGAACAAAAGATACTTTGTCGGTTTGGGTATCGTAAAATACAAGTGTAGGAGTCGCTCTAATGGATGCCTGTCTAGCATCTTCCAAATCTCTTTCTATTTTTTGATCTGTTTCCCCGTTTTTAACACATTCGGCAATTTTAGATGGATTTTCTACAAATTTAGATAGGGCCTCCTCACCTTCGACAGTTTCGTCTATGGTTTGAGAGTAAATTCCTTCTACAAAATTCCAAAAAGCTCCTTCTCCATTGTACTTAGCAACACACTCGGCTGTTTTAGCTAAACGAAGAGAATTTGGATTTCCGCTTGTTACTGGAAAATTTCTGAAAACTAGAGATACCTCGGACGAGTTGTTCTCTATAAAAGCTTTTATCTCTGGGTGCATAACCACGCAACCGGGACATCGTAAATCAGAATACTTTACTAAGACATATCGATTATCTTTGTTACCCTTCCACCTATCTAAAGTTTTGTCTGGAGGTGTTACTGTAACTCCCACTTTTGGCCTCAAATCTGGAGGTAAGATACTAATCACTTGATCTAATTTATCCTCTACTAATAATAATCTCTCATCCAAACCCTTTATTTCAACAGAGTTTAACTGAGAGCCGACAACCCAAGCCACCACGAATACTAAAACAATATTGAAAATCGCTAAAAAAATTGATATAAATGAAAGATTTTGGAGACTTGCTCTAGTTTTCTGAAACTCTACTACAGTTACGAAACCTTGTTCGATAGAATCTTCTGGTTTTTGAGTTTGTTTTTTTTGAGTATCTGGTTTTGAAGACATATTTTAGAAAAAAATCTAAGTAATATTAAATTTATATACTTTAGTTGTCAAATGTATTACTCTTATTAACTTTCTGTAATACAGATAGTAAGATTGTCAATTATAGGACTACAAAAACAAAATTTTATTTATGAAAAAGCTCCAGTTTGGTTGTAAACTGTTTCTAAAAAAAGTTTTTTAGAAAAAACTAATATTCCTAATAAATTAGGTTAATATTTTAAAAAATAACTGTTCCAAAGTACTTTGGTCAAATCAACAGCCGTCTTGTCAAACAATTAAACCATAAAATCCAATCATAAAACTTGGATTCTACCTGCAGAGCTAGTAACATTTGCAAAATCGTGACACTTAGAAGGACAATTATTCGTCAATGTTAAACCAAACAAACTTTACACCCTGTTTTTGCAAGTGCTGAATATCAACCTTTTGACCTTCTTTTAAGCCAAAACTCTTAACAAAGCCAGATTTTGTTTCTAATGCATATTGGGCAGGCTTTTCTGAAAAATATTTTTTTTGATCATTGTTGGGAGTTGTATTTTCATGAATTTTAACTATTATTCCACTCTGATCCATAAAAATCAAATCCAAAGGAAAATAAACATTAGGCATCCAAAAAGTCAGCTCGGACTCCTCAGGAAAAACAAACAACATGCCACATCTATCACAAATCTCATCTCTAAACATAAACCCTCTTTGCCTTTCCTCACTTTTGGTTGCAAGTTCTAATTTCTCAAAATCAATTTGGATCATTTCTTGTTGAACAACGGTAACTCGAGGGTGGTTAGTCTGTTTACCTTTATTTGTAATATTATTTGACACCATGTATAAAATACCGCCAAGAACAAGAATTATAAATATTACGGTAGCTATGATGATTTGTCTATATTTATTAGTATTAGAAAACAAAGGTAAAAGTATTGACTTTTTTGTATCATTAATAGCAGTAGCTACCTTTTGTATAGTACTTCCTGTAATTTCTTTGGCTTTATCTTCCACAAGACCCATGTCTAATAACAGATTTTTATCGTGACTGTTTTTGTTTTGATTATTATTTATTTCTGACATACTTTTTTATTTTTAATTTTTGCTGAATCCCTAAAAGATTTAATTTTTACCAGATCCTAAAAAATTACTTTTAAGCCCAGCAAAACAACTAATTTTTTTTATGGAGCCGAATGTCGGACTCGAACCGACGACCTGCGGTTTACAAAACCGATGCTCTACCAGCTGAGCTAATTCGGCAATAATCTGTTACAGAAATAAATAGAATCCACAAAAAGTGGTTTACGAATTTTAGCGATTTTAACCACAAATGTCAAGTTAGTATTTCTCTTTTTACAAAATTCTTTGCTAGCTTTTAAAGCAAATCAGTGATTTTTAAAACCTTCAATAAAAGCAAATTAACTGCAAGTATGTAAGTAAATTGTTAAGACAAAAAATATATTTCTACAAAGAACAAACTTAGAAAAACCTTAGATGTTTTTTATTCGCTTCTTAAAACATCAATCGGATTTTGGCGAGCGGCTTTAATGGCTGGATATATGCCCGAAATTAAGGTAAAAAAAAGTGAAACAGCCAAAGTAGAAAGTAAAAGCCACCACGGAGATAACAAGGCAAAGCTAGTAATGTTAAAATTTTGTAAATTAGTTTTCCAGTTCTCATTTTGCAGAACAAATATTCTAAAAGCTTGGGAAATTAAAATAGATGACAAGTAGGACAGACCTGTGCCTACCAGCCACCCAAATAGTCCAAGAAAACTACTTTCAGCTAAGAATAAATTAAAAATATCTCCATCTCTAGCCCCCATCGACTTGAGAATTCCAATTTCTTTTTTTCTCTCCAGCACTGAGATGATCATTATAGCAACAATCCCAAATACAGAAGCAGTCAAGATGATCACACCAAAACCAAACAATACAACTCTCTGAATTGTCAGTAACGTATCTACACTATTAATCAAAATTCTAGCTATAGAAGTAGCAAAATAACCTTTATTTTTGAGACTGCTTAAGACGGAATCAATGTAGGTGTAATCTTCTAAAAAAATTACCACATCCCAAAAACCAATTTCGTTAAGGTTTATAGTAGGATCAGTAAGTTTTATTGCATCTAGATAATAACTAAAATCAATAAAAAAGTTGTTATTAGCACCACCAGTTAAAGTAAACCCATCCGAATTTCTATCATCAACTACCGACACAATAACCAACTCAACACTACTACTTTGAGTAATTTTTTGGCGAGGAATACGATTAATATTTATAACACTAACTTGGTCTCCAGCTTTAGTGATCAATGGAGGTGATGCAAGTTCAATATAAACCTTTTTGCCTAACATTTCCTCGGGACTACTTACTTCTAAATACCTCGCAAAATCTAGACTGCCACACTGAAAACAAGCTACCATTTGTCCCCGTTGAGGAGCCTTAGTGCTACCTATCCAATTAGTGCGATGGGTTTGGTAAAAATTTTCAAAAACATTAGAAATGGTAGTAACAGATTTGCAATTTTGTTTTATTTTTTCTAAGGATGTCTGGTTTTTCTCAGCTATTGATTGTATTGAGTTTGAATTTTGAATAAATTGATTAGCCAGAAAAGGTTGATTGTTAAGAATTTCTTCGTTACATTTAAAATCTTTGTTCTGCTCAGTTTTAATAAAAAAATCAAGATAACTACGAGGTGAAACTGCCCGAACTCCTTCTATTTTACCTAATTCTGAAATTTCTTGCAGTCCTATAGACACAAAAGTGGGTGCTTCGTCAAAGCGAACAACTCCATCTTTAGTTTTGTTGACTTGTATTTCTCTGGCTAGATTTTGGCTATTGATAGCCTTTACAATAATTTCATTTAAACTTAAAGAAAGACTATTACTAAGAGTAATAGCCCAAACAGCAATCATAATACCCCCAGAAGCCAAAAAAACCCTACCAAATTTGGAACGAATTTGTTTGGAGAGTAAAAGGTAAAAAGCTTTAATGGTCATAAATTATTTGTTTAAAAATGATAAATTCTTTAAAAGAATTTAAAATTTTTCTCTAAAAAGAATTTAAAGGATATACTGCATTCATAAAATCGTTAATACTCCTAAAAACTTTCTCTGCGTGACTAACAATCGAGCGTGTTTCGTATCGTTTGATAGTTTTTTTGCCTTTTTTTACAACTTTAATTGCATCTTCTAAAAAAATTTCTCTGTCCAGATAATAAATACCTTTATCCTCCAAAAAATATACAATTAAATTATCGTCAAAATCTTTAGCAATTGGTAAAAAACCAAATGGGAAAACTCGCTTCCCCGGAAAATGATCACTTATCTCAGTAATGATGCTTTTAAGACAGAGTAAAGTGGCTTCACGAACTTTTGTATCTTCTTCGGGAAGATTGTTAGACAGGTGATTATAAATTTCAGGTTCGTCCAAAAAATCTCTAAATAACCATAAATCCTCTTTATTGTGTTGAGCTTTTTTGTATTTTCTAACAACTATTTGGTTGTGATTAGTCGATCCATCATGTTTAAGGACTGATAATAAACCATCATCCAGTTTAAATACTTGGGTGCCAATATCTTGAAAATCAAGATTATGAGTGACCATAACGATAGTCATTCCTTGCTTATGTAGTTTTACCAGAATCTCTCGAACATTTTCTTCATTTTTACTGTCCAGAGCTCCTGTTGGTTCGTCACAAAACAAAATTTCTGGTTTATTTATCAAAGCTCTACATACAGCCACTCTTTGTTTTTCCCCACCGGAAAGCTTAGATACATCAACTGTAGCTCGATGTTTTAAATCAAATTGCTCTAGAATATCTAAAGACTCTTGCACAGTTGCACTACCACCGCCAGACCATGAACCCATTAAAACATTCTCCAAAGCTGTTAGGTTAGGGATTAAATTGTATTGCTGAAATATAATTCCAATTTTTGAGCGATATTTAGCAAGTTGCTTACGATCAAGTTTAGCTAAATTTTGTCCTAAAACATACAATTCGCCAGCAGTTGGTTTGTCTAAACCTGTCAAAAGATTAAGTAAAGTTGACTTTCCACTACCACTTCTACCAATAATGATGGTAAAACTATTCTTAGGAACAACAAAAGAGACTGGACCAAGAGCTTGAACAAAATTATTTTTGTCTATTTGAAATTTTCTTACTAGATTAACAGCCTCAATAACAGAACTCATAAATTTTTTATTTTATATATTTTTATATAATATAACCAAACTTAGGTTTTGGTCAATAGATTATTCACAATAATAAGGGTATTATGTTTACTATATAGTTTAAAATCAATTTAGTTTTCTAGTATGAAAAAGTATCTCTCTATTTTACTAAAAAATTAAGACAATTAGCGAATGAACTAGTTACATATATTAGCATATTGATAAGAAAATTTGACAGATTATTTGTTTTAGATATTTTTTACTTTATCTTCTCAAGATTTTGTTTTTTGTAATGAGAAAAAGTGTTTTCTTGATTTAAAAACTTTCTGCTAGTTTTGATTATCTTAGGTTATTCAGTAATACCGATCTCACTAACTTCCATATCCACAGAATAGCAAGAAGCTGGAGTAATAACAGGTAGGATTGCTGTTATTTTGTTATGGGTGTGGCAATTCTGGGAATTCTCAAACGACTTAATGTACAAGACTTTCTAAAACAAGTATATTTGTTTTTGTGGTTAGCTAAACGAACATTAGGGATTTTAGTTTTTATTTTTGCTTTCATGCATTACCTGTGAGTAAGACCGTTTTTCACAATTTTGTTTGGTCCCCCAGCTTTAGACCTTATACCCGTACTTGAAATTTTTGGTTTGATTGCTTTATTCTTACTATTATTTTTTTATATATCACTTCCAACGATATTTCTATAAAAACTTTAAAGAAAAATTGGCAAAGATTACACTATCTTGTATACTCCACACACTATGGATATTAGTCTTACATACAGCTTTACAACTACCCTTCACTAAACTTCTTAAGTATCAACTTCAACCTAGAAAACTTGATTTATTTTGCATTACCAACTTAGCTATTACTAGCTTACAAATTTATTCGTGGTCTTTGTCTTTCAACGAAGACAGTTTAGAAAACAAAATCATTAAAATTTTAACATTTAACAATATACCTAATAACCATTCTTCAAAAGTCATAATCTCTATTTTTATTTTACTGGTAGTTATAATTATTGGCTTTTTTGTTTTTTAAACTTTTAAGTAGGATTCCAAACCTAAAACAGAAAACTTGAGACAAACCAACTTTGATTCTGAAGATTAAGCTGTAGATAATCAAAATTAAGAGAA
>CAKZLR010000054.1 GCA_937127165.1 uncultured Candidatus Peregrinibacteria bacterium | reverse complement strand
ACACCCCAAAGGGCAAAGGATTTTAAGTCCTTCGTGTCTACCATTCCACCATCTCGGCTGGACTAATTTTAGTAGGGCATACAAAACTGATTAAATTTAATTAAATTGTCAATTTTTGTACCAACTTAAACTTAGATTTTGAGACAAAACTAGGGTTTTTAGAAAAACTCTAGGTTCAGAAAAAGGTAAGATTTTTTAGTTAAAATAGTAAAACATAGCTTAGATTCTTTGGGTATGAATTTTTTTTAAAAAAACTGCAGTATTTTCATTGTTTGAAGTAATTCAAAATGGTTTTTATAGCTTTTATTCAAAACATATTAATAACTTGTTTAACTAATAAAACCCTTTTTAACTAAAAATTCCATTACCTCCTACTCGCTGATATAAACCATCTCGTCGAATAGTTTTTTTATCTACTAACATAAGGTAAATGATCTCATCGTTATTTTGATCTATAATAATTTGACCGATGTTACCAATTGGTGTTTGTAAGCCAATTTTATCGCCTGTACTCCAAGTTTTCCCACCATCCTTAGTTTCAAAAAGTTTATTGTTTACTGCCACCATCATTCTTTGAGGGGCTTGAGTTGGGTGGGGGAATATATCATATGTTTCGTATTCTTTAGCCTCCGTCGGTAAAGATAGTCTGAGAAAAGTATTTTCTACAGAATCTGAAAACCAAATATTTTTGTCTGCTATAACTACCCAATAATTACCATTTTGAATAGGGAGAACTTTCTCATATAAAGAAAATTTTGGATTGTCTTTTTTAGGTCTTTGGCCAAATATTCCTATAGGTTGTTCACCTAGTGTTTGCTTGTCTTTTGTTAGTTCAACAATTTTCCAAGTTTCTCCAAAATCTTCAGAAAAAGCTAATCCTTGATTTTTAAGCAAAGCAAACAAAGAATTTGAGAAATCCTTATAGAATCCAATTTGGACTACAGTTTCTCGTTCAAAAGTATTCATTTTTTGCCAAGTTTGCCCACCATCCTGGCTGCGAATAATGGTATCTTTACCAGCTAAAGCATAGACATTTTTTGTATTTTCTGGATCAATGGTAACAAATCTCACAAAGCCGTCTTTTTCTACACTACTATAAATCTGACTAAAACTATTTCCCCCATTTTCAGTCTTAAAAATTCTACCAGTACTTTCAAATTGTCCCGTTATGTAAACAATTTCATCGTTTTTAGGATCAACAGCAAAATCTGTAGCTATAAAACTATTATTTCTTGCTAACCATGCATTAATTTCCCTTTGTATTTGCCTTTTTCCGGTTGCGGTACCTTCAAACCCAAAAACATATTTTCTTTCCCAGTTCTTACCGCCATCTACAGTTCTAAAAAAACCATTTTTTTCAGTCAAGAAGTATAAACTGTTGGTTCCTGTTTGAGCTATTTTAAGACCAGAAGCTAAATTTAATCCACCTTGCTTAACCTCACCAGTATATAGTTTTTCTGTATTGATGAAACCAAATCTATAACCCTTACCGTCTGGATTATCTCTTTTGATCAAACCCAATACTACTCCACTACTAGAACCACCAAACAAAGTACAGGAAGCAGCCGAAGACAAAATTGCCAAACAGGTAAAAATAATAATCAGAAATCTTTGCACAATAACTTTTGAGGATAATAACTTGATCATACCTTGATATGAACTGATATACGAGAGGCACATTTTATGGCACTAATTCAGTTTTGTCAAAAACAAATATTAAAAACTTGTTTTTTTTAATAAAATTATGTATAATGTGCTTTCACCTAAATGTAACCTTTAAAGTCGAAATTTAGAATAAAAACAAAAATTCTTTAATAAATATGATTAAAGATTTTTCCAGGCCAAATAATTTTACAGGTAACCCTAACGATTTAAATAACTTGTATCCAGAAGATAAGAATTTTGATAAAAAAGATATAAGTAAAAATTACAAGCCCATATTTCTAAATAATAATAGTTTTTTAAACCAAAATCCAAATACGAATCAACAGCAAAATCAATATAACCAACCTCAAGAAAATTCTTACAGACCGATCTTTCCTGCATCTAATTTTCAATACGAAAACTATTCCCAAAATTATTCTCGACAGATTCCAAATCTTTTTGATGTGAACATAGAGCCGCCTAAAGTTAAGCAATCTTTTAATAAAAATATAGGCTGTATTAACCAACCAGTCTCAAAGTCGCAAAAATTTATAACATTTTTAGCTAACCGCTGGAAAGTAATTTTGTTGATCGCTATTTTAATGTCAATTGTTGGTATAGGTAGTTGGTTTATTTATTTTAATAACCAAACTGTACCGGGACCATTTGAAGATGTAGAAGTAATCTTCGCAGCACCCACCGAATCACCTTCAGGAATTGCTAATACTTGGAAAATAGAAATAAAAAACCTAGAAAATGTAGATTTGTTAAATGTAGAGTTGAGATTACAATTTGATTCAAAATTTCGCTTTGAAAGAGCTATAACTCCTAACCCTAGTCATCCTCGAGGAAATGTCTTTTCTTTTGCTAGAATAGACGCTGCAAATAAAGTCGGAGGGACTTCATCTGTTTTAGTTCAGTTTGAAGGTATCTTAACAGGGAGAATTGATGAAGAAACCTTTATGAGTGGCGTGTTGATATATACACCTGAACCATTGATCAATTACCCTAACAATCGTCATGAAATCAAATTAGAACGAAAAACTACGGTAATCACTAAACCCTTGGTTACAGCGACTATAAATCCAGATGATATAGACGTAGAATCGGGTACTGAAACGATAATCAAAATTGTTTTTGAAAATCTTTCAAATCGTGATTTAAACAATTTAAGATTAAAAGTTGATTACCCTAACAGAGATGTTTTTGAATATATAGGCTCTGAGTTAATATTGTCTAATTCTTCCAGTCCTAGAACCAATCCAACTGATGGAAATAATATATGGGACGTAGAAACTTTACCTGAATCCTCTAGACAAGAGCTTTATGTTAAAGGCAAAATGAAAGGTCCGGAATTTACCGAGCATAGATTTGGTTTAGATATTGCCATTAAACGAGCTGATAATACTTACCAAAGTATTTTTAACACAAGCCGAGATATTAGAATAGTTCCCAGACCTTTAGTTTTGTCTACTTTTATTGTTGGCAAGCAAGCAAACCCAGTATTTAGGCCCGGAGAAACTCTAACTTTTCAAATTGACTATAAAAACCAAAGCAAAGATCTTATCAACAACATAGAGATTGTAGCTTCAATTAATGATCCAGCAGGGGTTCTAGATTTTACTACATTGAAATTTAAGAATGACATTATTGGTAACGAACAAAATAAAAATATTAGATGGGGTGGTCAATCTGCTAATTTTTTAGCTAGTATGCCCCCTGGTTTAGAAGGTAATATCCAGTTTACTATAAATGTAAAAAAACAAGAAGACATGATAAATCCTTCACTAAATCAAGGTTCATATGTCTTAATACCTAAGGTCGAAGCTAAAGCTGACAATATTAGCTCCGTGATTGTACAAGGCCCAATATATAGAGCTTCTAGTTTTGTAAGTTTTTCTAATTCGGTTTCTTTTACAGAACATCCCGAAGACTCAACCAAAAGACTGTATAAAGTCAGGTGGATAATTACCACTGGACAAAATGCCATTAAAAATGTAAAAATTAAAAGCTCTAGCAGTCTTCCAAGTACCAGTTGGCAGTCTGATAGTATTACTCCAAAGGAACTTGGTCAGAATCTAAAGTACAACGCTACTAACGGTCAAGTAATTTTTGAAATAGATAGACTAGAGGCTCTTTTAGGTAGTCAAGATAAACCAGCTTTTTTTATTGAATTTGACTGGGAAGTTGGTATGCAAGCTGGTAAATTTGAAAATATACCTATTATGCGACAGACTAATTTTGAAGCAATTGACGAATTTACTGGAGAGGTGTATAAAATAAGTCTTCCCCCGATTACAACTAGTAAAGTTCGTTAATGTCAAAAATTTTACTAATTGCAGGTCGCACAGGTGGTCCGATAGTTCCTTTATTGACTATTAGTCAAAACTTAAAACGAGTTGATCCAGTAATAGTCGGAGTAAAAGGTGGCTATGAACAAAAAATAGCTGAGAGGCAAAAAATACCAATCTTATTTTTACCAGAAGTTAAGTTAAGACGGCCACCTACCAAAAAAAACCCGTGGACTCTGTTAATTTACGGCTTAGATATTTTTGGGAGTTTGATATTGCTAAATTATTCAATTCTTTTATCTTTATTCATTCTATTTCGACAAAAACCGAAGCTAGTTCTCTCAGCTGGTAGCTTTTTGGCGGTACCGATTATTTATGCAGCCAAGATATACAATTTCTTTTTCCGAAGAAAAATAAAAATATTAGTTCACCAACAGGATCCTTTACCGGGCTTGGCTAACAGACTAACAGTTAGATTTGCTAATCTTGTTAGTTATGTGTTTGATTACACTGCAGGAGTAAATTCCTACTTTGCTAGAGGTATAAAAATACCTAATCCGATTAATTTAGAAGATTTTAAAAGTGAAAATTTGATGAAAACAGTTTTAGAGATAGCTGAAACTCGAACCATTTTACATTTATTTTTTAGACATTTGAATCCAGAAAAACCTTTATTATTAGTATTTGGTGGAGCCAGTGGGGCTGAAAAAATTAACGATTGGTTAATAGAAAACTTAACCATCCTAAGAAGTAGGTTCAACATTTTACATTTAACAGGAGTTTTGCAAAAAAAAGAATATCAATTAACCGAAACTAGTGGTTACTTATCTATCCCAGAGTTAACTAACAAAGAAATGAAATTGGCTTTAAACGTGTCTGATGTAGTCCTGTGTAGAGCTGGTTTAGGATCTATATCTGAACTTTTATACTTACAAAAACCGGCATATTTAGTGCCTATACCTAATTCTCATCAAGAGTTAAATGCCAAACTTGTAGAAGATTATTTTTACATTTTAAATCAGGATAACCAAAATCAATGGGTGAGTAAGATATTCACAACTTATCCACAATTTTTCGACAATATTGAATATAAATCAACAGAAAGTATAGAAACAGAATTAGTTAATTATTACACAAAAATTCAACATCTAGTTGAGAAAGATTAAAAACGAAACTTTTTCTATCAATCTAAACATTTCTCATAATTTGGATTTAAAATTATTACTTTTATGATTAATTAACTTTTAAAAGTTAGTCTTTTAAGAAATTCTCAAAGTTGTTTTCAAAATTTACCAGCTAAAATTCTTACATTAAACATAATTACAACACAATGAAGACTGAGAATAAAGCAAAGTTTTATCAAAATGTTTTGTAATGTTGTTAAATAAAAAATAAATTTTGAACTTTTTGTTGACTACTTTTTTATTTACTTAAGTAAGTACATATTTATATAAATACCTTTCTTCTATCTTCTATAGCTTTAGCTATAGTCGCTTGATCTAGACTGTCTAAATTATAGTATAATGGTAAACCTTGAGCTAATCGAGTTAAATATATTTTGTCTTGTAAATTAAGTTCTTTGATTTTTTGATTTATGTATGCTGTAGTAGCTTCGGCAGCAAAACCGTTTCTAAAAAATAAGATCAGTTCAACGTTGTCATTACTTTGATCTAGAAGATTTTTAATTCTTCGGTGAAACAAATCATCAATTGTTGTGTCTGGCGGGAAAATATTATCCAAGGGAGAGATTAATTTTTTAAGGACATGATAAGTACCAAAATAGTTATGACTTTTTTCAATTATTAAAACATCGGTTGGTTTTTCTACGAGACAAATTTGTCGTTGATCACGGGATTTATTTTTGCAGATTTCACATAGCTCATCCTGAGCAAAGAAGCCACAGTTGCTACAAAACCGTACTTTTTGTCTAGCATTCATTAGACTATTTATAAGTTCGTCAAACTGGTTCTGAGTTAGTTGTAAAACATCAATAGATAGTTTTTGACTACTTTTTTTGCCAATTCCAGGAAATACTCTTAATTTTTCGGCTAACTCTTCTATAACAGACGGGAGCATAACAAAAATAAAACAAAATGCTTTCAATATTCAGCAAAAACTTCTTTTTTGGTCAAATCTATAATTAACGGTAAAACTGCCATTCAACGTATTGTTTCTTTAAAGCTTTATAAACTTTAATTTTGTATGTATATCATAAATTATTTTGATTTTATCCATATTTAAGTATTCTAAGAATTTTTAGTTTCCACATTAACCTCTATTTCAATAACTAAAATTTTTAGAAGTGCTGTTAAATATTTCTACATTTTTTTGATTGTTTTTTCATCCATTTCCAATTTATAAAAAAGTTAGCTCCCAAATCAATAAATTCACATTTCAATAAACTAATAACTGCACATTATAACTTACATAAAAAATCTTTTTACAACTTTTTCATTTTTTCATCACCTTTAAATTTTAAATTATATTTTAAATTACTATTTTTTAACCAAAATTTTACTAAAATCATTAGTAACTAACTGTTTATTCTGTCTACCCATAATAAAAATATTCAAAATATTCAAACCAAACTTTTTGTAGTACCTATTTGTCTAGCAAGTTTTACCATCAAAAATAACCTTTTTCCAGTTTTGTAGCCACTTTATCCCATCGGAGTTTTTAAATAATTGCCATTCATACAATCAATCGTATATTCATATATTTAGTTTAGAATATTTTTAACTTTATCCATAGCTGTTAGGTCAAAAGCACTAGTTTTCGCTCCCTGATCTAATAATTTTCTAACAACCCCTAAGGCTGGGGATTCTCTTGTGTCATCAGTATCGCCTTTGAAGACTAATCCCTAACAGTTAACTTTTTATCTCTAATGCAACCTTGAAAAAATTTAAAATTTTATTTGTAAATAGCTTCCTTTGATTTATGTTAACCAGTTGTGCTACTTCTAAAGTAGCAAACTTATAATCAACAGACTTAGTTGAAGTGATCAAGGCTTTTACATCTTTTGGGAAACATGGACCACCATAGTCTATACCAGCTTTTAAAAACTGATTGCCAATACGAGGATCAAGACTCATACCTAAGACTACTTGCTTTATATCTGTATCTATTATATCACATAAATCTACTATCTGATTAACGAAGGAATTTTCGTTGTTAATAAAGCCTCTGTAAAGATCTTTCAGAATCTACTTAGCTTTGTCTGAGTTTGTGCTCATTATTATTCTGTCTGGGTATAAAAAATCCTGAATAGACCTATCTTGTCTCCAGAATTCGGGCTTAAAGACAGCATCAAAATCGTTTTTACTGATTGATTTAATACTTCTTTAATTTTTTTGGTATTTCTAACTGGAAGTTGTGCTTTTGTTAACAATTAATTTGTAATCATTGGAAAATTTTTCAATTTTACCTGCTACATCTAAAACATGCTGCAAATCTTCGATCGGTCTTCGTTGGTTGAGGTTGATAGGCAAAAAAATATCAAATCCAAATTTTCGACAACCGACTGTAAATTGTCTGTAAAACTTAGATTTTTTATTATTAAGATTTTTAACTAATAACTCCTAAATTCCGGCCCAAATAGTTATTTTACCTTCTTTAAAAGAAGAAATTTTAGCTGAATCATTATCCATACAAATCAACTTGTTGACCTTATCAGCAAAACAAATACCACTTACAAGACCTACATAACCAGTTCCTATAAATGGATTTTTATACAAAAGCATTAGTGAAATTATTTAAAATAAAATTTTTAGTAGATAAATTCAAGAATCTTAATTCCCAATTTATTTTAAAAAAATTTTTATTATCAATAAATCTATTACTAATAACACAACTTACCAAAAATAGTTAAGAAACTAATCTAAGCTTTTTGAATAATTTTTGGAATATTTTTTGGTAGTTATGCTTTTTATTGAGGAGCTATAACCTTTTAATTATTCTTTCTTACCTAGAACCTCAAGAATTTTTTCAATTCTGGTATACTTCTACCTTAACATCGATTTAAGCCTAATCTAAATATCTCAAATATTACACCTTAAGAACAATTTTTAGATTTGCATGTATTGTTTGTTTTAGGACTTTTATTATTAATTAATTAATTTTTTAACACAATTTCTTGTTGGGAAAATATTCTAGATAAGCAAAATTAATTTATTCCAAAGGTTTAAAACCTTGAGATTGAGCCTCTTCTAGGTCTTTAAAACAGGCACTGGCAGACGATCCGGGTGGTAGGACTTTTCTAACCTGCTTATTACCTGAAAAATCAATCCAACCTATAATTGGTTTGTCCTCTGGACAAGGGTTTTCCTGGCTATTAGAGCTTGCACCTAAGACTTGCTGAACGTTTTGTTTTTCCAAAAATTGGAAAAGTATAAAAGAATCGTCATCTGTTTGTCGAAAAGGAGGATTGGTGGATCCAAAAAAAGCAAGCAACAAGATAATACCTAAACATTCTAAGGTTAAAAATATTTGTTTGAGAATTCTTTTTTGCTTTAAAGTCATTTTTGTTTCTTTTTAGTTTTAGGAACATTGTATTGCGGTAAAATATAGTAAAATAATATCACATTATTAATTTTGCTCCAGCAGCTCAATTAATACTATTTTACCCTGATTATCCAAAAAAACATCTAGTTTTTGATTAGTTTTGGTAACTAGAGAAATCTTCCAAAGATTGTTATCAGTTTTACTCGAATTCACTACAGTTGAATCCGGAAATATACTAACTACAATAAATTGAGCATCTTCTAAAGAGATTTGTTTTTGGGTTACTGTTATTACAGAGGCATCACCACCTAATTCTTCAATTTTTTGTTTAGCTAAGAGCAGATCTTCTTTTAAATCATCGATTTCTTTTTCATATTTATTAATTAAGTTTTGAAGACGAACATCAGGAGCTATTTTTACCTCTTCTCTTAACACGAGATTTTTTTCTTTTAGATCATTTATTTGGTTATAAAAAGCAAAGGAAATATAGCCTAAAGTTCCTATACCAGCAGTTAAAATTAAAATTAAAAAAGTTACTAGAAAGTTTATACCCGTTCGGTTTTTTTCTTTTTTCTTTTTTCTTTGCTTTGATGTTGTATTATATTCTTCAATAGGTTCTTCGGAACTGGGTTTTTGTTCGAAAGGTCGAACTTGAGAAAAAGTAGTCACTGGTGGAAATGTTTGATAATTGTTTTCTGTATAGTTTATCTTTGAAAATTGAGAAGTCTCCGACATGCTTTGCGACATTATGAGGTTTTGTTCTGGTGTTGATTGGTGAATTTCTGGTGATGGAGCTTGCTGAAACAGTTGATAACTTTGCGGTTTGGTGGTAAGATTTATGTTGGATTCAGTTAATTTTGGTTGGGGATCAATTGTGGTAGATCTTTGGGTATGATTTTGTAGTTTTCGAGACTGCTGATAAAAGTTATAATCATCATTTACAGGAAAATTTGCTGATGTAGTAAAAATTGGTTGTGTTGATTTCATTTCGGAATGATTATTTAGGACTGAAAACTGTGTTTGATTTGTTGAGTTTTGTGAATTAGGTGAGGGTGTTAGCTCAGAAATATCTTCATCAAATTCAAAATTGGTGACTTCAATTTTCTTTTTAAAAGGGTTGTCTTCCAATTCTTCTTGGTTAAAAGGGCTATATGGTTTAGGGCTTTCCGATTGTTTTTGGTCAAAAGGATTATAACCCGTCACAGGTCTGTTTTGTTGAGTTAAATTAGGTTTTTGGTAGTAATTTGAAGTAGATGTGTTTGAATTAGCTGTGTTTTGTGTATAATTGTGGCTAAAAAAAGGATGTGGATACGGATTTTGGGTTGGGTATGAGTTAGGTGTTGCTTTATTGAAGCTATTATTTTGACCGGAAAAGTTTTGGTTACTTGAGATCATATTTTTTCAGTAAAATTAAGTCTAGAAACTATTATATTTTTATTGTTCAGCCTTGTCAAAAACCTTAGACTGATTTTTTAAAAACTTTTTTCAAAAAAATTGATTTTGGTTGTAATTATTAATTTTAGACCATTTTTACCGACAGGTTTTGGCAAGTTTGGTTTTTTGATTAAAAATCAATGTTAGTATAGATGCTTGTGGGAGCTTAGTTTAGTTTGACAATTTTATTTTTGTTGTTCACATTTTAGGTATGCAAAAATTACCTTTAGAAACCTGCTTCTTTTGCTGTTTGCTATCCACACGGGGGTAGGTTGGGTTTTTTGGTTTTCTCGAGCCAGAACATATTTTAACCCCCCGTTTGGGGGATTTTTTTTATTATTTTCGTCATTATATGTCTAAGCCAAAAACTCTTCAACTATACGATAGTTATAAAAAAACTAGAATCGTAATCGATCCTGATAATACTGTTAAACCAAATACTCTTAAAATTTATTCTTGCGGTCCAACTGTCTATAATTACCAAACTATTGGTAACATGCGAGCAGCTTGGTTGCCTGACACTATCACCAAAGTAGCTAAATTAGCTGGCTGGCAAGTTGAATGGACTTTAAATATTACTGATGTTGGTCATTTAACTAGTGATGGGGACGAGGGGGAAGACAAAATTGAAAAAGGAGCCAAGCGGGAAGGCAAATCTGTGCAAGAAATAATAGACTTTTATACAGCTAACTATCGCAAACAAACTGAAGCTTTGAACTTAAATGTACCACAAGGTTTTCATAATCCTAGAGCTACCCAGTACATCAAAGAACAGATGATTTTAGCTTTGCAACTTTTAGCTGAAAAAAAAGCATATTTAACGAATGATGGTATTTACTTTGACACTTTAGCCAATATAAATTTAGAGGTACCCAACCATCCAGTTTTTGAAATTTATAATCACAAATTACATAAACAAACTAGTTCTAAGAATTATACTGGTAGAGATATTTTGCAGACTAACAAAAAACATCCAGACGATTTTGCTTTATGGAAATTCGTGTCCGAGAAAAACTTACAGAAATGGAAGTTTAATGAAGTAGAGGAAACTGAAGAATTGATGATTCGTATTTTACAAAATCTTGATCCAAAAGACTACGACCTACCCAACCGTTATGGTTGTCCCGGATGGCACAGTGAGTGTGTATGTATGATTTGTGGAACTTTGGGAGCCAAAGGCAAGCCTATTGTAAATACTAAATTTTTTGAACAATTTGCCAGTTTACCCTTTGTTATTGACTTGCATACTGGCGGCGAAGACCATATTGATGTCCACCACAAAAACGAAATTTTACAAGCAGAGGCTCTTGGATTTCATTTATCCAAAAACTGGGTGCATAACAAATTTGTAATGGTTGACGGTAGAAAAATGTCTAAGAGTTTGGGTAATGTTTATTTGGTAACGGGAAAATATGAAGATACTGGCTTTTATTCAATCACTAACCCTCCAAACCAAATTGTTGAGAAGTTACAAGCAAAATATCAAATCAGTGGTTTTGATCCTTTATCTTATCGTTTAATGTTGTTTGAACATCACTATACTGAGCAGCTTAATTTTACTTGGGAAAAATTAGAACAAAGCCAAGCAAGATTATGGAATCTTCGCAAAGAAGCATCTAAATTAGGACGAGTCGAGCTTATAAACAAAACTGAAGTTCAAAAAATTTCCGACTTTGATCAGTTGCTTGATATTTTAACAGATAACCTAAATTTTCCAAAGTTCTTGGAAGAATACCAATCTCTACTCTTAGATGCAACCAAATCTAAAGATGAAAATTTGATTAATTTATTGATATTTTTGGAAAAAGAAATTTTGAAGCTGAATTTGTTTCCCAAGATTCCAACTCAAATACAAGAATTAACAAACCAAAGAATACAAGCAAAACAGCAAAAAGATTTTATCAAAGCTGACCAAATTCGTAACCAAATTACCTCTCTTGGTTGGCAGATGGACGACTATCCGTGGGGTTGGGGAATTTGGATTAGGAATGGTCATCAATTTTAAATTGATAATCTTCATCGATTTGTTAGGAACATTCGAATACAATACTATCTTAATTTAATTTAATATCTTAATTTAAAGACTAAACTAGGTTTGTTTATTTCTGGTTAAATACAAAAAAGATGTTATCACAAAAATCTTATTTATTAACAACTAGCTGCATTTTCTAGTGATATGAAAATAAAGTGATTATTTTAAAATCTTAGCACTGATTAGTTTGATTTCGGTACTTGGTCTACCGTCTGTTCCCTCAATTTCTATTTCTAGTGGAATATCTGTTTTTTTACTAGAATTTTCTGTGTTTCCTAGCTCTGGGTTTGATGTAGTGGTTATTGGAGTTACTTCTGCAAAGATTTTATCCAAAACTCCGAAACTTTCTGGCAGTACAACTCCAAAAGCTGTATATTGAGCATTTAAAATAGTATCTTTTAAAGTAATGAAGAATTGACTAGAAGCTGAGTCTGGTTTACCAGTATTAGCCATGATAATAATCCCTTTAGGGTAGGTTACCGTCCCAGTTTCCAAATTTAAGTTTTTGTATAATTCATCACTATTGAGTTTTGGTTCGTTAATTATTTTAAACTCACCATTATCATTAAAATCAAACTGAGGAAACACTGCCCAGATTTCATCTGGCAAAACAGCATTTGGTCCAAAAGCTACTTCTCCACCTTTACCAGTGCCAGTGGGGTCACCACCTTGAATTACTGCAAAGTTCTCTTGTTTAACAATTCTATGGAAAATAGTGTTATCATAAAAGCCTCTATGAGTTAACCTTAAAAAGTTTTCTACATTTTTTGGGGCAGCATCTTCCCTCATCTCCAAGATGATATCACCAAAATTAGTTTCTAATTTAACTCTTCTTCTTTCTCCTTTAATAAAGGGTTCTTCCTCTGCTAATTTTTGGTTAATTTCTTCTTGCTGTTTAGCTATCTCTTGTTCTCTCTTCTTATTTTCGTTATATTCTTGGGCTACTTTAGTTTGATTGAAAATATGAGGAAAACCCACAAACATTACAAAGATAGTCACGGTTATACCAATAATTGCTAAAATTACGGATACTATTTTTTTTTGGAAGTCAGGTTTGACCCAAAATGATTTTTTGTTAATTACCAAATCTTGGTTGATTTTATTAGAATTAGCTGCTACCAACTTAGCCGTAGTTGACAATTTTGGATACTGGTTCTCTTGGAGAGTATTGCTAGGTTGAACTTCTTGAGAATTTCTTTTTGCTTTTACTTTAGATTTAGACATAGAAATTTTTACTTTAGATTTAGACATAGAAATAGATTCTATTTTAAAAAGAAGTTTGACAAAACAAACAAAATAGGCGAGTTACTGGTCTAGTTTCTAGTAAGCTTAAAATAAAATAGAAACAAAATAAATCCATGAAAATTTTGACTTCATCAAAAAAATAAACAGTTTTAAATAAAAACAATGTCAAAAGATGTCAAAAGATCGAACTCGATTATTTTTTATACATTTTAAACGCGGCCAAGCATACTAGTCTAAAATTTTTATGTCAAGAAAAACTATTGCAGATGTTCTCAAAGCTAAAATTGGAGAAGTGGAAGAAATCCAAGGGGGGAAAAGATCCTCTGCTAATCGAAAAAGGTTAACTATCGGTTCTGCTAAGCAGACAAAATCTAAAATACCTAAAATTACGAAAGTGTTTGTTAAAAAGCAGAATCAAACTAAAACAGCTGAAGAAATCGAGGAGAAGATTGTTTTATCTAAATCCAAAGTTGAGCGAAAAGAAAGAAAAAGGGATAAAGACGAGTTAGTCACTAGAAAAGGTATTTTAGGTTTAGGTTTGGTTTCTACTGCCGAGATCAACCGGGAACAGGCTATTAATGATGACAAGATTGAGCAAAAAGGTGATCGTCGCTATTTAATTACTGATTATGGAGTAAAAATTAAAATGAAGAAAGTAACTAAAAAAAGAGAGAATAAAAATAAAAATAAAAGATTAAAAAAATTTATAGAGCAAGATAATTCCTTATATCCCGTTTTTATTGCTCAAGATATAGATTTTCAAAAACAAGTCGCAGCTGTTATAGAACAGGCAGCAATTAGAGGTTTTTTGACCGAAAACGAGCTTCTGTATTTACTTCCTTACCCTGAAAATAATGTAGAGCTTTTAGAAGATATTATCAATCTATCTGAAGATAGTGGGGCTCCGTTAAAATTTGATAGCACTATTGACAATCTTTGGAGTGTTCTTGAGTTAGAAGATGAAAATAAAAAAAAAGAGTTAGAATTAGTAAATAAGTTTGTAGATAAATTGGCTGGAGATATACAAGGAGAAGAGCTTAATGATGACACAATTCAAAATTATATTAGAGATGTTTCTAGATATCCAGTTCTTACTAAAGAAGAGGAAGTAGAGTTAGCTAAACGAATTGAAAAAAATGATCAAGCCGCTAAAAGAGAACTAACATATGCTAACCTTAAATTAGTTGTACACAATGCCAAGAAGTATATGGGCCGCAATTTGAGTTTTTTGGACCTTATTCAAGAAGGTAATATTGGTTTATTCAGAGCTGTAGAAAAGTTTGATTGGCGAAAAGGTTATAAGTTTTCCACATATGCTAGTTATTGGATTGATCAAAGTATTCGCAGAGCTTTGGCAGATCAAAGTAGGCCAGTGAGATTGCCTGTGCATGTAGAAGAAAAGCTTAACCGATATAAAAAAGAAAAACGAATGATTATTGATGAACTTGGGAGAGAACCGACACCTGAGGAACTTGCAGAAAGATTAAATGTAGATATTGACACAATTTACTATTTTAAAAGAATTAGCCAAGACACTGTATCTATCGACACTATGATTGGTTTTAGTGAAGATAGTGACACTCAGATGGTCGAAACCATAGAAGATGACCAAACCATTAAACCCATAGATTCAGCCTCAAATCAAATTTTGAGAACTCATCTTATGAAAATAATCGAGGAGTGTCTAGAACCCAGAGAAAAAAAAGTAATTATGCTTCGTTTTGGGTTAGATGGTACTAATGTCACTCATACTTTAGAAGAGATAGGAGAAGTTTTTAAGGTAACCAGAGAAAGAGTTAGGCAAATAGAAGAGGTGGCTCTTAATAAAATTAGACAACATCCTGAAAGTTATAAATTAATCGATTTTTTGGAGGGAGTCAAACCTCAGGTGTTTTCTTCTTTAGGGTATAAGAAGAGTGGTCAAATTCCCGCCGAAATACCAATTAATAAAAAGATTTATTTAGATCAACTAGTGGAGGTATTAGTATCTCAAATTTTAGCTAAAAATTATAGCTTATTTTTCTTGAGGGGTAAAATGGGTTCTGGAAAAACCACTATAGTTCAAGAGGTCTGTAAACATTTAGACACTTCAGAGATGGTTACTTCTCCTACTTATAATGTGGTTCATTATTATCCTTTAGCAAATCATAGTGCTGCTAAACAGACAGCTAATTTTGAATCAGTTACTCACATTGACTTACATAGACTTAAAAATATATCCGAAGAAGATCGTAATCTTCTTCAAGAAGAATTGACTAATATCGATAATATAGTATTTTTGGAATGGCCTGAAAAACTGCTTAAAGAACCTGGATTTTTGCAATTTTTAGGTAGAAAATTTTTGTTCATTGAAGCTAAGATAGGCAAAAAGAAAGACCATTATTTCAGAATCAAGGAAAATTAAAACTCTAATTCTTAACAAGAAATACCAATACTCAAGTTTTGTTTTTTACAGAATACGATTTACAGAATATGAATTTAATTATAAAATTATAATCATACTAACTCAGCTATTATTTACCTCTAGTGACATGATAGTCAGATTCTATGTGAAAAGATGTGGTTTTTATGTGGAAACAATCACAAGTATTTAGTTTGTTTTGTATTTCCTTTTGAGCCCTATATTTGGGAACTATATATTTTCTCACAGGTAGATCTAGGCAAAACAATGTTATTTTTTGCAGCATCGTCTATAGCAATTTCCGGTCTATTAGGATTTTTGATCTTGAAAGAGTCTACCACCATAGTTTGTAACAAATATAAAATATATCATTAATGTAAAAAATATAAAAAATAAATATAAAAATATATCGTTATAAGTATATATTTGTAATGTAATATAGAATATAATGCAATATAATATAATAATAGAATATATATAGAATATAGATATAATAATTAATAAATAATAAAAAAATAAAGAATTTTGTAACTTTTCCGCAAGTTTTTTTTAATACTTTGATTATTACTCTTTTTAGTATAACAGGAATAGTTATAACAAGTTCTATGGCAGCTTATGCTCTTGTAAGAAATAATTGGAAGATTAGTTGGATAATATTTCTTTTATTTACTTTTTCAATGGTAGTTCCATTTCAAGCAATAATGGTTCCTCTTGTTGAAACAGCAAAAGGTTTTGGTATAAACAATTCTCTTTTTGGTTTAATAATAATATATATAGGACTTGGATCACCAATGGCAATATTTATGTATCATGGTTTTATTAAATCTATACCTAAAGAGATAGAAGAATCAGCAAGCATTGATGGGGCTGGCCCTTTTACTATATTTTTTAGAATAGTCTTTCCTTTATTAACACCAATTACTGCAACCATAGTAATTCTTAATGTTTTGTGGATATGGAATGATTTTTTACTCCCACTTATTATTTTACAGAGTAAAGAGTTAAGAACCATACAACTTGCCCAATACTCTTTTTTTGGTGCTTATAGAAAAGAATATGGACTTGCATTGGCTTCTTTAGTTACTTCTGCCTTTCCTGTTGTTTTATTTTATTTAGTTATGCAAAAGTATATTATTAAAGGGATAACAAGTGGGGCAATAAAAGGTTAAAAGTAAAGTAAAAATAGGACAATTGTTTTCACATAACATTTATTTTTATACAAATTTTCATTTTTTAAACCATTAAATTTCATTTTATTTAAACATAAAAATATTGACCTTTTTATATAATTGAGTTAATATACAGTAGTATTTTAATAAATAATTAGGACGGATTTTTAAATGGATATTGAGAATGATTTGAATGTATTGGCGCAATTAGAAGATAAGGAAATTAAGAAAAAAGAAAAAAAAGATCATAAGATAGCAGAAGATGAGATTTGTTATAGGGTTAAATTTGATTATAATAACTGTTTTAAAGTCTGTAAAATTAAAAATAAGGATATAAAACATGGTGATTTATTAATTGTCCCAACACCTTATGGTAATGAAGTCGGGTTAGTTTTAGGTATTGTTACAGATAAAGACGAAATTCAATCTCAGGAAGAAATTTTTGATGTTGTAAGAATCGCAACAGAAGAGGATATAAAAAAATACAACTTAAATAAGGAAAAGGCAAAAAAGGCTTT
>CAKZLR010000053.1 GCA_937127165.1 uncultured Candidatus Peregrinibacteria bacterium | reverse complement strand
TTGAAAAATTACCAATAAACTATTTTTAGTTTACAACAAACAATTACTACCTATCTACAAATATTTTCGAAATACTGAGACAGTTAGTAAAAGACACAAATTTTAATACTTGGTGTGACCAACGGTAATCAACACATTTTAGCGTTTTCTCAAATCTTTCAGGCTTCTTCTTTGTAAACTAAATTAAAACTAAATTACTAAAAAGGTTTCTGAGTTAAAATATTGGTAATTGGATAAAATAATTAGAGTAATTAGAGTAAGTTAAATCTAAGTTACTTTAAACCACGGTTCTAGAAGCCAACCCGATAGCTGTAGAAAGTTGGTTAGAAAGCGGCATTATATGCGGTAGAAGATGTTGGGGAATATACAAATGCCTTGTACAGTTGCCCAAAAAAGTAGGAACTGGTAGATCTTTGAAATATTCTATAAAACCCGGTGTATATACACCACCTCCCGTAAAAACTATTTTATGTGGGGCTTGGAAAGCCCTTTTGTTTAGGTCAACAAAAGTATTCAGTTCTGTTTTAATTACATCATAATTTTCTTTGATTTGTTTTGGTAGTTCATACAAATTAACTAAACCAATATCGTGCTTGAAATAAGCAGCAATTTCTTTATCTAGTCCAATAGCATCTGCTAAATCTTGAGTTATTTTTTCTGATCCTATGGAAAAATGTGTAGTAGAACGGAGCACCCCATCTACAACAATACTAAAAGTAGTATACATACCCCCAAAATCGACTAAAATTGTGTTTCCCCGGTCATTTCTTAAGACCGATCGAATTTGGGAAATGGTTTGATTTTCTAGCACTACTCCGTCTAAGTTAACATGTTCAAAAAGATTTTTGCTATTGGTAATCACGAATTCTGGTAAAGCATTTATAATTACTCTTTTTTTACCAGTGTACTGTTGAATTTGTGGATCACTAGCTATCAAACTCCAAGACAACCTCATCTCGTCTGGGGGGTATGGTAAAAAATATTTTGCTTGATCGTTAATCTCTTCTTCGATTCTTTGATCGTCCCAACTTACTTCAAAATCCATGGTGCTAACGAACACCTCTTTACTTTGTACGCTCATCACGGTCTTATAACCACTAAATTGACCAGATTGCATTATATCCTGAATGATTATCGATAACTGCCGCAAAATCTCCTTGTCCCAATAACCCTCCAAATTTAAGCTGTGGGTAGCTACCCCATATGTAACTAGTTCAAAATTATTGCCGACATGAGCAACCTCAACCATCTTGATAAAGTTGGTTCCTATGTCTAACCCAATTACATTAGTATTTTGTAGCATCGGAAAAAGTTTTTTTAACACATAACTTGTCTTATATTCACAAATTTTCCATATTTATCATATTTATTATATACTGTTTCTTGTCTTTTGACAAGAACCAAATATATTAGACTTACTAGTGTGTCTACACTAGATTCTAGATAAATTTTTTTCTAAAAATGACTATTTTAGGAATAGATCCTGGCACTGCATCTGTGGGATATGCTGTAGTTAGTGGTACTAAACAAAGACCAATCTCGCACGAATTTGGAATCCTTAAAACTTTACCTACTTCTAAAAAAATGGCTGTTTTTAGGTTGCTGGAAATAGCTACTGATCTAGAAAAAATTATTACTAAACACAAACCAAATAAAGCTGTGGTGGAAGATTTATTCTTTTTTAAGAACCAAAAAACAATTATTGAGGTTGCCCAAAGTAGAGGAATGATTCTGTATTTACTAACCAAAAACGGCGTTGAAGTTACGGAAGTAACTCCCTTACAAGTTAAACAAACCTTATGTGGTTATGGAAGAGCCTCTAAATTACAAATGCAAAAAATGGTGCAAAAAATCTTTGGTTTTGAGCATATTCCTAAACCTGACGATGCCGCTGATAGTCTGGCTATAGCTTGGTGGGGTTTGTAGTTTACAGTTTTATCTACTCTTATTTTAATTCAACTTTTTTATTTATGGTTTCAATAAAGTTTCAATAAAAATAAAGAAGCTGCTAAAAATTAGCAAATATATGGAGATCCTCAATAAAATCACTGGACAATAAAAAAACAAGAAAAATTTGAACACAGTAAAAGTAAATTTTAAAGTGACGAAAAAGGTTAAAATTCATAAAAAAGTTTATAAAATTATAAAAAATTGTACCAATCGAAGGCGACAAACAATTGACAAAGACAAGAATTCTAGATTTTAGTATCTTTTTATTTACCAAGGATTTTAGTTTTCGATATTATCTTATATTATTCTTATATTATCTATATCAATTTTAATCTTTCAAAAAAGATCTACTATTTGTTTAAATAGTTGAAAGAATATTTGCAAAAACATTGTAATGCTAAAAAAAACTAAAATAAAGATTGCTATAGATTTAAGATCACTGAATCACCCTTTGCGAACAGGTATTAATGTTTATTGTTTGTGTTTTTTAAAACAAATAGCTAAAATAAAAAATAATAACCCAAACTGTGAAATAACGGCGATTGGTGTTACCCAAAAAACTATAGATAATCTAGCTAAAGAATTTATTTGGCTGTCAGGAGTTTTTGACGAAGTTTTAACTCTAAAACAATATACTCAAATCCCTTTTACCAACAAATTATGTAATGCTTTTATGTTGTTGATGTCTTGGTTTTTTGGTGTTTATAATTTTTCCAAAATTCCAGCTTTTGATTACCTTTTTTTGATTCAACCAAAAGTACTTTGGAAAAATCCTACTACCCAGCAAATTTGTATTTTTCACGATCTTTGGACAGTTCTACAACCATCTACCACAAATTTTTCTAACCGTGTTTTTAATAATAAAAGTGTTTACAAAAAAATCGCCACCCAAAGTATCCAAAACTGGGCTGTCTCTTTGTCTACCTCTCTTGATATAATCAAATTTTTGGAAGTCCCACAGGCTAAAATTAAACTAGTTTACTCAGCTAAACCAAATCTAACACCTACCACAAGTCAAGAAGAAGATACACAAAATTTTGAAAAATCTTTACCAAAAAAATATATTCTTGCTCTTAGTGGTATAGAAAAAAGAAAAAATTGGCACAATTTAATTCTGGGATACAAAGTATTTTCTGATCAAAACCAGCATAAAATACCTCTCATACTCGCTGGCACTGTGGTTGACCAAACTTATTACCAAGAACTAAAAACTCAAATTAACAAACTCAATATTACAAATATTATTTGGATAATTTCACCAACCCAAACTCAAAAAGAAATATTACTTAAACGCTGTTTGTTTTTGACTTATCCTTCGTTTTATGAAGGCTTCGGTTTTCCTATTTTAGAAGCTTTCTATTATCAAAAACCGGTTTTAACAAGTAGGATTAGTAGTATGCCAGAAATAGCTAAAGACTCAGCTGTTTATGTAAACCCATTTAATTATCTGGATATCGCTAGAGGTTTACAAATCATGGTGCATAACCATCAACTGAGAAACAAACTAAAAAAAAACACCACTAAAAACCTAAACAACTTTAGTTGGAGTGAACTAAATAAAGCAATTCAAAAAGTATTAACTATTAAAGAATAAAGAAACAAACTAAGTTTAATTTTAATTAATTATTAGCTCGTATAAATACTTTTATTTTTAGATTACAATTCACCCAAATAGAAACAAATCAAAAACTTTACTATATCTAGAATGTAGTATATAGTATATACTAAATGAATAAACAAAAAATGTTTGAAGAAATTTTTATCAAAAAATTTAAAAGAATTGGAACAAAAGGAGTTTATTTTCAAAAACTAACAAAAGTGAATTACTTTGTTGGAGAGAACGGTAGTGGTAAAAGTAGTGTATTAGAGTATATTTTTGCTAAATACCCAAATAGATCAGTTTTTTTAAAGGATAGTTTATCCGCAATTGATTTTTGGCACCAAGTTGGCTACAGCGACCTTTGTTTACACAATACAGAAGGGTTTTGGTGGGAAAATGTGTTTGAAATTTTATTGCAAAAAAATATTATTATCTTAGAATTGGTTGGATATTTAATCTTACTTGAAAATAATAAAAAAGAGTCGATTTTTAATAAAAGCCTGATCCAAAAGTCCAAAAAAATTTTGAAGAATTTAAACATTTCTAACTTTAAACAAACTAATAAAATTCAAAGTTTAGACATTAGTCAAATTGTTGGTGGTGAAAACAAGTTGCTAAATATTGTTTGTGCAATTCTCGTGGCCTCGAAACTAACTAAAACTGAAATTATTTTGATTGACGAACCAGAAACACACCTACACCCATCTCTCCAAAAAAAGTTGCCAGATATTTTTGGTTTTCTATCGGTTTTACTCAATATCCAATTCTTTATTGCTACTCACAGTCCCTTTGTTGTAAGCTCTGTGGGCGAGCTGACGGAAATTGAAACTAAGGAGTTGAATTTTCCTCAAAAAGACAGCTACACTCAAAAGGTATACTTTTTGAAAGATGGTCAAGTGGCAGACAAACATGGCCTACTTACACACTACGGAAACAAAGGGTATACAGGCAAAAATGTTGGTTATATCGCTAGTAAAATGCTAGGAATCGGGTTGATGGATTTTATTTCCACTCAACCTAGAATTAGTACTCAGGATGCTCCAAAGTTAATATTATGTGAGGGTGAAAGTACTAAACAAGATGCTAAAATTTACAATATTATCTTTAGAGATATGAATCCTCGGGTTTTGTTTGTGTCTTGTAGAGGAAACACACAACTACACAAAACTTTTAGGTTACTTAAAGAAATTAAACCCGGTTTATCAGCTGATTTTGAGATAATGATGCTTAGAGACCGTGATCATGAATTTTTGAGCTTGGCAGATATTTTAAAATACAAAAAAGAAAACGAAGGGTGTAAGGTATTATACAAAAGAGCAATTGAATGTTATTTATTTAACTCTGAAACCGCAAAATTAGTTCTAGCTCAGTTTAATATCAAACTAAAAAAAGAAGACAAAGAAGAAATGGACAATTTGCAGGAACTGATTCAAATTTCAACTGAACAAGGAGTAGTTGGAGATAATTATAAATTAGATTTAGAAACACTATTTAATAAAATTACTCAAGGATTTGCTAAAAACAAAGCCTTAAAAGGTAATAGTACCGCAGAAAAAATTGCTTGGCTAATCAATCCCAAAACCAAAACTTATAAAGATTTGTACAAAGAAATTTTTAAGTAAATGAAACCGCTCTATTCTAGAGCAGTGAACTGAATAAAATTTATATTATTTTTTGTAAAAATGATTGTGATTGTAGAATATTATCTTTAAAAAAAGATTGTTAAGTTTAAACTTGTAGATTTTGTTACGGATAATTTGCTTAATATTTTGTAATTTACACTCAACATATGAAATATCTATGATAATAAATCACTACTCAACCATAGTAATCTATTTTTTAAAAGACAAAGACGGTGTGATCAGTTGATAGTTGATAAAATAATGCTCATATTTATTCAATATCCGATTATGTATTATTGTTATTCTTTACAAAATCTAAATATAATTTAATTTAAAATTAATTTAATTTAAAATCCACATTATTAAAAATAATTTTAATTATCAATGAACACCTATATAATCCTACTAAGGTATAAATCAAACAACTTGCATAAAGTAAAAAAGTATGATATACTAATGCCACCAGTAACTAAGACTATAGTTTTAGTCTTATTAGTGTAGGATAAATATGTTTACCGTTAAAAACTTAATTATAGATACAAGCAAAAAACTAGCTACTATTGTTGCTAGCACTTTGTTTGTCTTTAGTAGTTTGGTTATTCCAGTTAGTGCTCAAGTTTTTTATCCTGGGAATCCTGGACAAAACAGAACATCGGGAGCTTATAGCTCATATGAGTATAGTTTTTGTTACTACAACACCAATGGTGATTTAGAATGTTTTGATTCTGCCAATAACATTGGTGTAACTAAACAAGTAGTTTCTATTAACGGAAATACTAATAAATTTAATGTTACTACTGCCGAAGGCGGAGCTACTGTGCGGTATAGGGCTAGTATTACTAACAACCTCAATCCAGCCAGGCCATTAACTACGGTTTATATTAGAGAATATTTACCTGATATTGTAAATTCAGTTGGAACTCCTACAATTATTACTAGTGGAACAACTGCCACCAATAGCGGATCTTTCCAAACCTCTAATAACAGTAGAGATCTTGTTTGGAATGGAAACATGGCAAGTGGTCAGTCTGTATTTTTTGAATTTGATGTAGTTTTAAGATCTCCTTTGAATGATGATGATGTGGGACCACACACCAATACAATCTGTGCCTCCGTTAGCCAATTCCAAAACGGAGCTCAAGTTGATTGTGGAACTGCTAGTTTTAGTGTAGTGCCAACAAATTTACCACAGAATACCACAGATTTGAGTCTGGAAAAGGGTATTGTTGGGGCAAACTCTTTTGAAGAAGGCGATACTGTAACCTATCGTTTTAGAATCACTAATAACGGTAATACTCCCGTATCCAGCTTTGTGATCAATGATAATTTTGCTGTGGATTCTAGAACTATCTGGCCTGGTGCCTTTTTAGATAATTTTGTCCAAACAGGGTCAACTGCTACTGCAGGTTCTGTTGCTGTAAACTCAACTAACAACACAATAACTTGGTCTGGAGCAACTTTAAACCCCAATCAAAGTGTAATTATTACCGTAAATGCAACTGTAAGACAAAACCTGCCACTATCTAGTGGTAATTATGGTGCCACCAATAGAGCTTGTGTCCAAATTCAAAATGATACCACCCCATCTAATGATTGTGGCGCAGTTGTAATACAAATTATAGTTCCTCAAGTTGATAATCCTAGATTAGGAATAGAAAAACAAATTAGAAATAATACTTTTAGGTCAATTACTCCTAGCCAAGCAGGACAATCTATTCCTTACCAAGTGACTATTACCAATATTTCTAACCAAGACATAAGTGAATTCTTTATAATTGATGTGCTGCCACCAGCATTGGTTGGATCTTCAATTCAGATTGAAAGTTCTCAAAATCTTGGAGGTCAAAATTTTGGTACTGCTACTATCGTTAATAACTCCACTGACATTAGATGGAATGCCTCTCAAGGAAATCCACTACAACCATTACAGTCAGTAGTTATTAATTTTAGGGTTAATTTAAACAACTCCTCTGAGTTTTTACAGACTTTAGTTAACACAATTCAAAGAAACGATGCCTGTGTAAGACTAACTGCAAATGGTAGAAATGAAGGTTGTCACTATGACTGGTTTAATATAGTTCCTAATACTCGACCTACTGAAATAGATTTACAACTATTTAAAGGAAAGAGGTTTGGTAGAACTGGCTTTAGACAAGGGGAAGAAGTTGTGTACGAGTTCATTGTTACCAACCTAGGCTCCACTCCTGTAACAACATTTACAATTAACGAATCTAGTTGGCCTGTACAGTTAGAGCCGATTCAAGGGAATACCATTACCGTTCAACCAGCAGGAACTGCAACTTTAAATGGACAAAATATTGTTTGGAATGCTCCTCAAGGAAATAATCCATTAGCCAACCCCGGAGGCTCAGTTACGATATATGCCACTGCTAGAGTTAGAAACAATTTAAATATCACCGAAACAACTCCAGCAGTTAATCGCGCTTGTGTTGAACATCCTAATGATCCTTCCAATGGTTCTAGAGGTATAAACAACTGTAGAAATTTTCAAATAAACATCGTCCCTCAAAATACTCCTGAAGAAATAGAAAGACCTGCTAATATCCAAAAAATCATAGCTAATGCAAGTGATCAGGCTTTTGCCACTAACGATCCGGATCTAGCAAACAAAGTAAGGTACAGCATTACGGTAGCTAATACTGGAAATACTGATATCACTAATTTTCAAATTAGAGAAAATCTTCCTAACAGGATTAGCGGAATTACTGGGGTAACTATGGGCTCTGGTCCTGGGCAAGTTACTGTAACTAACGCTAATACCACAACTCCAATCATCAACTGGACCGGAACTTTAACACCTGGTCAAGAGGTAGTGATAAATTATAGGGGTGTTTTAGTCCAAAACTTGGATGTACCAGCCGGTCAATCTGTCAACCAAACTAACACTGCTCGATTGTTTATCGGTGATAATCAAGTTGGTTCTAGTTCTACTACCTTTACCATTTTTAATGGTCAAACTCCGCCGACTAGTCCAGATATAATTTTGCAAAAATTTATTTCTCGAAATCAAAACATAACTAACCCAGCCCAACTAAGTTCTAACATTATCGTAAGCAGAGGTGATAATATCACGTACTATTTCCTAGTTTCCAATGCAGCTGGGCCAAATATTACTACCTTCCAAATCAATGAAAGTCAGTTTCCTCAAACAGCAATTAATAATCTGACTAATGCTCGTGTAGTTGCTGGCGGTGGTTCAGTTGCACTCAACAATAACAACATAACTTGGAATGGCACTTTGACCACTGGCAACTTTGTTTTAATTGCTGCTGACTCTGTGGTTAGAAACGATGCACCAGCTGGTGCAGCTACCAACACAGCTACAGTTCCACCTCTATCTGGTGAGATCAATACATCCAACAATACTAGTACTGCTACCATAGTTGTAATTACTAACAGACCCCAGAGTGGTATTGGAATACAGAAAGTTGTAGTTGGCCCTAATATAGCTATCCGAGGAGAAACTACTCAGATGAGATATAGACTACAAATTTCCAATAACAGCAACCAAGCTGTCACCCCAACTCAAGCTAATCCTATTATTATTACAGAACAACTTCCAACCTCTATTACTCCACCTCTAGTAGTTACCGGAACTAGTAGTGGCACTGCTATTGTCCAAAGCAATGGAACTACAATTCACTGGTATGGTGCTACTATTCCTGCGGGCGGGTTGATTACTATAGACTTTACGGCCAATCTAAACTTGCAAAATACTCCTCATAGACAGATTGAAAGAAATATAGCTACTGCCACTTTTGGTAACAATCCTCCTACTAGTGATGATGCAGAATTCACTGTATCAGACCCAAATAATCCAGAGGACAGCACCGGAGTAGATTTACACTTGGAAAAATCCGCTGAAAGAATTGCTGTTAGATTAGGAGATACTATAGTTTATAGATTCAAAATTACAAACACTAAAAATAATGTCTTTAACGGTACAGTTACCATTAACGAAGATCAATGGCCTAGTCAGTTTGTTTCTAATATCTTGACAGTTGACCAAGGTGCAACCATTAGTGCAAACAATACCATTACATGGACTGGAACTATAAGCCCTAGACAATCTATCACCATTACCGCTACGGCTGCAGCTAATGCTTTGGGTAGTGCCGTTAATATTGCTAGTATCAATACTTCCGGAGACGATAACCCAAACAATAACACTGACAGAACTACAGTAACTATTGTTACAAATACTCCTGAGAGTCGAGGTCTGGGAATTCAAAAAGTGGTAGTCAACAGAAATGCTACTCCAACCAACCCCGGGGGAACGGCTCAACAGACTGTTCGTAGAGGTACCGATACCACAGTTAGATATAGAATCAGTATTAGTAACAATACACCAAACAATGTTACAGCCTTTACAGTATTAGAAGAGCAATGGCCAAATGTCTTTGCAAACATAAGTCAGATAGAAGCTTCCAGAGGAACGGCTACTCTAGCTCAAAATGGAAGAGATATTAATTGGACAGGAACTGGTACCAATGCTCTTACCCCCGGAAATCAAGTTGATATTTACTTTACAGGAACTTTAAGAAACAATCTAACTGCAGCTGATGAAGGTACTCACACAAATGTAGCTACCGTAATTTTTGAAGGTGTTCCTCGTAGTGACGATGCCGACTTTACTATCACCCCACCTGGATTAAATCCAGAAAGAGATCTTGGTATCCAAAAAGAAGCTGATAGAGTCATTGTTGCTCCGAACGGAACAGTTAACTATCGATTCACTATTACTAATCACTCAGCTCAAGATTATAGTGGTGGATTTATTATAGAAGAACAGTGGCCAGAACAATTCTTTAATAATCCAACTAATCTTGAATGGTCTTTTGGTGTGGCTTCTTTTGATGGTAGAAATATCAGGTGGGAAGGAAATATTAGATCTGGAGCAGTGTTAGAAATTACCTTTAGAGCGACTGCTAGAAATGTTGAAGGATCGGCAACCAACTTTGCAATTCTCAGAAATTTGAACGGAACTCCTTGGCAAGACAGTAACCCACAAAACGACAGAGACCAAACAACTATCACTATTAGAAGAGGTTCTAGTGGTGATCCAATTGATAATGTTGAAAAAACTCTAAATGGTAATACTAGATCTGTGGCTCCCGGAGCTCCTGTAATCTTTACAGCCAGCTTTACTAACAATAGTCAACAGACTATATCTAGTGTTACTATAACTGAAAGAGAAACAAACTTTACAATCAACAGTATTACTGCTAACCGAGGAACAATTACCGGAACAACACCCAACTTTACTTGGAATGGCGGTCAAGACCCTTTGAGACCGGGTGAGACATTAATTATCACGATTGCTGGTACTGTAGCTAACAGACCAGGAGAGTCTATGCAAAACTTTATTAGATTTGATAATCCTAGAGATCTGAACAATAATCCAATTACTGATCCAAACCCAAATAATAACGAAGACGAAACTATACCAGTCCCAATAGAGGGAGATCCGATTGACAATGTAACTAAAACAGTCAATGGTAACTTAGCTTCAGTAGCTACCGGTCAACAAATAACCTTTACTGCAACTGTGACCAATAGAAGTGGTGTAACCGTTACCAGATACACTATTACCGAGCTTGCTACTGGCCTTAGAGTAGACAGAATCACAGCTTCAACCGGAACAATAACCGGAAACTATCCGAACTATACATGGACTGGATCTCTAGCTAATAATCAGACTTTAACTTTAACAATTACAGGTACAGTTACTGCACCTGGTGGTCAAAATATAGTTAATAGGATCACCTTCAGCGATGCTCAAGATTCGCAAAACAGACCAATTACAGATCCTGATCCTAGTGACAACACTGCTCAAACTCCACCAATTCCAATTAGACGAGATGGGCCAACACCTATAACTGGTGGAGGGGTTGCTATTATCGCTAGTATTTTGACCGCCGCAACCGTAGCTGGTGCAGGATTCTACTTTTACAGAAAACGAGGTGAATTCAAAATTTCAAAATAAGCTAATATAAACTCAACACCTCAATCCCGGGGTGTTTTTTAAAAAGTTTTTAAAATAAGTTTGTTAATATTTATTGAAAATTAGAAAATAATTTTGGATATCTGCAAAATATATTGCAAATTGTAGACTTCAAAAATTCTGACTTGTAAAAGCAATATTTTTATTAATTGATAAAAAGTTTTAAACAGCTTTTTAGTTTAAAACCATAAAAATAAAGTTTTCTAGTTAACTACTGAAAATGACTTTACTCTTAATTTCTTTTAAATCTTTTCTACTTATTGGCGATACCCCTGATCTATCAAATTCAATTGTTCCAGATAAAATAGCTATTTGAGAAGCTGTTACTACATCAATATTTTTACTTAATAAAGTACATAATGTGGCCATGGTTTAGTCTCAACCACCTGTTTCGTCTGTGATATAGGATCAATCTAAGAATTTCTTAGATCGGGGATAAGAGTGTGTATTCTCATTTTTTCATCTTTAAAAATAGATAAGCACCCCTTTCTCTAACTGTAATCAAAACATACTTCACACCTAACCCAAAAAAGTTGAGGAGTCGATTTAGCTGAATCAATATCTATACAACTTCTATTTTAGTTAAAATAACTAGTCTCACGAACATTTGGTTTGATTAAAAAACGCCCTCACTAATAAGATCCGAATATTTTGGAACTTCAAAGTCTGTTTCGTACAACACCGCCGAACCCAAAATTACTTTCATACTGTTTTCTTTTGCTGTTTTAATACACTATCTATCTGTGTCTAACCTAATTTTTAAAGCAAAATTAAAATATCATTTTTCTGACCAACCTCAACAAAAAACTCTTTGGATTCTGTAATATTTTCTGGGGAAAAATCTTCATTGATTCCCGGCAACACATAAATTTGATTTTGATAATCTCTATCTACTTGTTTTAATGCCACTATCATTTAGGCAAAATTTCTGGTTTACCACCGGGAGTAATTTTAGTTCCTTACCGAAAGTTAACTTTCCTGACTTTAAAATTTTATAACAACCTAAACTAATGATATCAGTATTAAACTACCAGCTACAATTATCGAAGGGGTATCTTTAAGTATAGTTTTTATTTCTACTTCTAAAAGATCCAATAGATTGGATTATTTTCAATTTCCTTACTACTCTCTGTATAAAAATTCTTATATCAAAACCGTTTTGATCTGGATAAGTTTTACCGTAGTAATTTTCTTCAGTAACTACACTAATTTTTTTCTAGTCTAAATTTGACCATAACCTAATATGCCATTACAGTCAAAGAATCACAAAGCTCAAAATCAAATCTATTTTTAGAACCGTAAAGATTCATAAAAGCATTGCTAATATCAACAAAAACGACCTTCAAGAGTATTAGATTTTCAAAGTTTTAAATTTTTTAAAAGAGATTTCAAAAGGAATAAAGTATCCCAGCTAACTACTACAGGATTGAAATTAGCCTCCAAAACTATTTTCAAAACCAAAGAATCACAATAAGTATTAAATTCTACCCGAGTCTCGTCTTTGGACATTTCTGACATTTCTACATACTTATGACTAGTATTTTTAACATCCATACTTCTTGTTTTTTGGTAAATAACTGTTTCCATTATGTATAAATATTGATATAA
>CAKZLR010000052.1 GCA_937127165.1 uncultured Candidatus Peregrinibacteria bacterium | reverse complement strand
TTATATAAGTAGTCGTAATATAACAACTAATAACTTTACCATCATAACTATCATCTATCCAGTCTGGAGTTACAAGAGTTACAAGAAAAGCTGGAACACCACCAATAAGTCATTATATCAGGATCTACTATACTACTATACGTATTGCTTGCTAATAGGCAATTACTCGATTAGTATATTCATTTAGATTTGGTACATTTTTACCATGCCACTTATTTAAATCTAGTTCATTCCCAAACTCACAATATTTAAAGCTATTTAAAGCTGATTAAATTATATCTCTTAACATATCTTACCATATCAGCTCAAATTTGTGAATTATACATCACAATATTCACTTGAACCATCACATCAGCTCCAATATCTTTAGCTAAGACATCTAAAGCAGCCATTTCATCTATGCATTGTTCCAATAATAATTCGTTTTATCATTGAGGTATTAGCTCTTACTTCGTTTGAATTATACTAGCTTGATCTACTAGTTTATGTTGAGAACTGCCAGCAAATGCCACTCCGTCTACCTATAAACCGATAAACCGCCAGAATATCTTATAATTTCCGGTGAAATTTCTTATAAAATCAGACTGATACATTGAACATTACCAAGGTATGGTACCCCAACTGTGTCTCCACGGAGCAATAGCAAATTATCTCATATCTTTTTTAAAATCTTCTACAATGATGTTGGGATAAATATTGAGGATGAAAACTTGATTAGCTTTAACTGCTCCAGATGTTTTAGAAAAAAATAGTATATACCCAGTGGTACGATAAGAAAAACTATAATGATGATAGATAGTAAGTAATTTTATATATTATAAATAAATATTTTTTTGAGAACATAAATTGATGAGTTTATTTTAATATTTTTCCTTACATAATGATAACTTTTTAGTCTACGTTTTAAAAATTGCTTAAAAGAGCTTTTCTTTCTTAATTAAAAAAAGCAAAACAGAAAATACAAATTTTTAAATTAAAACTTATAAAATAGATAACAGAGAATTAATAGTTATAATAAAAGCCCCTCTTTTATTGAGATAATCGTCGAATCTTTTTTCTCTACGCTATTTCCGGCAATAACTAAATTAAAAACAAAAAATATAATTAATATTAATACACATTTCACTTATTTTTAATGAAAAAACTACTTTACTTTTAAAAAAATAGTCCCTGTCCCTTTTCATAAAATAAATTTACAAAAGTTTATAAATTTCACTTTTACTTTTAAAGTAAATCTGTATATTTATTAAATCTCCTATATATAGGTGGGTGAATTAGCTTTGATAGTAATTTTGTTTAGAAATAGTATCCTCTCAGTCATTTTATCAAAACATAAATATTCTCTTAAAATTTTTTTTAAAAAATACAAAATAAAATCAAAAAATACCCAAAAATATTTTGGTATTCGTTTAAAATAAAAAAACTAACCTACAGCAACCATACGGGAATCATATTTCTGCCATTCGCTTTGTAATTTCGCTGTAGAATATTTCAAAACCCCGTGAATAGGATCATTAATGATCCAAGTTTCCAAACCATTATCATTAATTTCTAATCCAACCAAAACCACTACATGAAATTGCTGAAATACCACTCTTTTACCTTGTGGCGTAAGATATTCAAGTTTTTCGGGTGTATGATGTTCTTGTACTAGCCAAATAATTACTGGCATACCTCTTTCTAGGGCTTGTCTAAGATCTAATATTTCTGCCCCCACTTTTGCATAACTACCACCTAAATACTTGCGTACAGTGTTTAAAACAGGTCCTTCATTCACTCCCCAACCATCTCCTACTAAAGTATCATTTTCCACCTTAGCATATTTACCAGTATGTACTCCTACAAAACCTAAATCTGGATCTCCCCAAATAATATCACTACCGTCCTTGCGAATTTCAACAGGATCAGCAAAACCAATTTCTTTCATTAGTTGATCTTGGTTTGATTCTATTCCTCTGTATGTCAAAACCATCTGAATAGCCGCAGCTTCACAAGAAAGTGGATAAATTTGCTTAATTAAAGGAACTTCTAAAACTAGGTTTTGTTGTTGAAGAGATGTTGCTACAGATCGACCAAAAAATTCGTTTAAAAAAGAAGGTGCAAGTATAGGTTTAGGCAAATCGGTAGCTAGATCGAAAACTACTTGGTATTTATATTCTGTAGTTTTTTGTAAATCACTAATTCCCAAAACTTGTTTCTGGTTTGTTTGAAAATAAAGAAAAATCACAAGAATTGCCACAGAAAGGGTAAAAACAAAAATTATGGTAATATTTTTAGATTTATAGGTTTTGTGCGGCACAATCAAACTGAAGCCTTGATATAGCTTTAATTTAAAATATAGCGTCATTTGACGAATTTTATAAATCTGTTTCCACAGTAAAGACAATAAATTCATTTGATTAAATCAATAAAATTAACCTATACTACATATCATAACATATTTATTTTTTAATGGCAAAACTTTTTAAGTTTTACCAGTTTGTTTGTAAAATTAACATCAAAAACGAGGAAAACCCCATACTTTTGTAGTCATTTGTAGTCAAAAGTAATAAACATATACCATAAATTATTGACAAATCCAATGTTAGATATAATAATTGGGTATTTCATGCTTACTTATTTTTTATTTGTCTCAGGATTTGTCCTTTTAATCAAAGGAGCTGATTACCTGGTTAAAGGAGCTAGCTCAATTGCTAAAAGGTTTAATGTATCTGATATTGTTATTGGATTAACTATAGTGGCTTTTGGGACATCTATGCCAGAATTTATAGTTAATACTTTGGCTAGCTTAAATGGTAGTGCTGGCTTAGCTATAGGTAATGTTTTAGGTAGCAATATTTCTAATATACTTTTAATTTTAGGAATTTCTGCTGCGATTTATCCATTATCAGTCCAAAAAAACACAACTTGGAAAGAAATACCATTTTCCCTACTAGTCTCATTGGCTCTATTCTTCATAGTAAATGACAATATTTTTGCTAATCAAGAAAATAATTTTATCTCAAGGGGAGACGGTCTAGTCTTAATTTTATTTTTCATAATTTTTTTGTATTATACCTTTTCAATTGCTAAAAATACTGGGCAAAACGAAAATCCGAGTAATACAGAAGAAATTGCAAAAATTTCCATTTGGAAGTCTGTAGTGTTTGTAATAGGCGGCATTACTAGTCTTATGCTAGGAGGTCAGTGGATAGTCGACGGGGCAATCAAAATTGCTAGTTCTCTAGGTCTAAGTGAAACCATTATTGGATTAACTGTGGTCGCTGTTGGAACTTCTTTGCCAGAGTTAGCAACTTCGGTTTTAGCAGCTTTTAAGAAAGAAACAGACATTGCTGTTGGTAATGTAGTTGGATCTAATATATTCAATATTTTGTGGATTTTAGGTGCTAGTGCCGTTATCAACCCGATTCCTTTTAATAATGATTCGAATTTTGATGTTTTATTTGTACTATTTACTACTGTTTTACTTTTTGCATATTTATTTGTTGGTAAGAAACGTACTTTAGAAAGATGGCAAGGTTATTCTTTCGTAATTTTATACATACTCTACACGACATATTTAGTTTTTCAAGAATTGACCTAAGTATTTAACACAATTAATTTGGATTGAAAAATTACCAATAAACTATTTTTAGTTTACAACAAACAATTACTACCTATCTACAAATATTTTCGAAATACTG
>CAKZLR010000051.1 GCA_937127165.1 uncultured Candidatus Peregrinibacteria bacterium | reverse complement strand
GATAGAATCTTACAGAGAGGCAGCTTAGTAGCTGGTAATCAGATCAATTTAAGTGGAAATGCAAATAACAGGTTAATAGGCTCGGGTGATGTTACAATTACCCATGCAACTATAAGTACATCCAGCTCTACTACACCAGGAACTATACCAGTTGTTACTGGCCTAAGTGTTGACAACGGTCATGTTACTTCAATAACAAGAAATGGTATTAGTGCCGGTAATGGCATTTCTATAACTAATAATAATGGTACATATATAATTACTAACACCGCAGCTAATCAATCATCAGGTAGAATAGGAAATTGGCAGCTTTTAGCAACATATGATAGAACTAATAACCCGCAACCGGGGGATACTCTAGACATATACAATGCTACAAACAGTGCTAGCATACCATCAACCGATGGGTTCGTGGTTGTTCGGATAGAAGCTCCTCATGTATATGGTGATTCAAAAGGTGATGCTGAATTTTATTTCTTTTCTGGTCATAATCCTAGTGGTAGTGCTATTCTGATGAATGCGATTTCTTGCCATTATCTGATAAACAGACATGCTCAAATGACATTACCTGTACGACAGGGTACTCCATATAGGGTTGTGATTCGCCATAATCCTGTATATTCTGATCCTAGTCCTGGACATCGAGGAATTCACGCAACTATACACTGGGTTCCATTATTCTAATGAGTTTTATTTTTCAATCACAATTTTAGTGTTTACACTTTATTTCTAGACTTTAAAATAAGGTGATATACAGGTGTTACTTCGTATCTACCGATAGATGTAATCTGAGTAATTAATGCTAACAAATAAATTCAGAAATTTGAAAGATCGATTATTTATCGATATTTACAAATTACACGTCAAACTGATTCTATACAAGCTAGATTTTGACAAAAAATTGGGTTTGACTAAGTTTGCTTTTTGTCTTAAAACTTTTTGGGCAAAAGATGCCTGTTTTTATTAAAATCACCAGCAAACCTACTTTTGACCTAGAAAAAATTAGGCTCTTACATTTTGACGAAATAAATTGGCTAGTTTATTTTCAAACTAAATTAGTGTTTAGATTTGAGAATGTCTACGGTAACCTAGCCAATCGCAGTCGTGTTTTAAGGCAAGGCAAAGACCAAAGTCTCTATATTGAACAAGTTATCTCAGCAATTATTGATGCGGGTTTTTGTGGACCTTTGGTGTGGAAAACCAAACTCACCAAACAAGGTGTAGAGTTGCTTAAAAAAACTGATAATTTTGAGGAAATTGAACATATTTTTAGTTCCGCTCAACAATTACATCTTTTCCCCAGTCCAGCAGGCAACTACTACAACGGCACCAATCAAACCAATTTGGAACCAGATGTTATTTTTACACTCTAAAACCTTCACTATGACTAAATTTGACCAATGGTATCGCCAAATTGTCAAAAAAATAATGACAGAAGGTGTTTTAGAATTTAACCGACGGACTGGTTACTACACAAAAACTATAACCGGAGTGGCTCAATCATTTCGACCAAGTGAAGAATTTCCTCTTTTAACCCTTCGCAAGATTCCTATCAAATTGTTCGTAGCCGAGATTATTTGGTATTTGCAAGGTGATAAAAATTTGGATTTCTTTCAAAAATTTAGCCGAATCTGGGATGATTTTATGGATGAGACAGGTTCCAACACAGTAGAAACTTCCTACGGCTATCGTTGGCGATCGTTTTTTGGTAGAGATCAAATCGCTGGCCTAATTAATTTACTTCAGAAAGATCCTTCGAGTCGGCAAGGAGTGGTGGTGACTTGGGATCCTAACAGTGATGGTCTGGATAGTCCACCTAAAAAAAATGTGCCTTGTGTACCTATATGGACGGTTAACATTGTCGGCGGCGAATTGCATCTACATTTTTTGTTCCGCTCCCAAGATGTTATGCTAGGTTTGCCTCACGATGTAGCCGGATTTGCTTTGTTACAGATGATTTTAGCTCAAAAACTAGGTGTTAAGCCGGGATATTTACACTATTCAGGATCTAATGTCCATATTTACGAAAACCATTTTACTCAAGCTAACGAGTTGTCTAAAAGAAAAAATAAACACCAGCCAGTGTTGTTAAACCTTCCTGAAAACTCTTTTGAGCGAGCAGTTCAAAAAGATGAAAGTCTCGTGCTAGAAATCTTTACTCAACTCAAAAGCCAATACAAACCCCAACCTAGTCTAGGTAAGATGCAAATTGCTTTGTGAAAGCATAAAATTACGTACTCACAGTAAAAATTTGCTTTTAATTGACAGATTTAGCAAAATCTACAACCGATTTTAATCTAACTTAGATTATAAAGTTGTTTTATTTGTCTCTTAGACGATGGTTCTTTCTATTCAAAAAGTTGCTGCTTCCTGGTTGGGTTTGTGGACTGCTTTGATAGCTTTGGGTGTGTCTATTGGGTTTTTAATTCAAGCCGAATTTGCTTTTTTACGAACAGATCTCTTAAGTCAAGCTATTTCAATTGATACGCTACACCAAACTCAAAAACTCGATCCCAACCAAGTGTATTACATAACCGGGGTTGTAAAGAATCAACAAAAGCTTGGTGACGATTTTTTGTTACCATCATCTGATTACATTTCTATCCATAGAGTAGTAGAGATGTATTCTTGGCACGAAGAGATTGAAAACTTAGAAAACGGTGACGAAATTATAAAATACACAGCCAAATGGACTGATTCTCCTCCAAATTCGGCAACTTTCCAAAACTATAATTACACAAACCCTCCAAAAAAGATTCTAAATGAGATTATAACCGCTGAACAGGTTAGTATAAATGGTTTCACGTTTGATATATCTAAAGCAGGTCTGCCTCCGTATCAAAATTTACCATTAGATTCTTCAAAAGTAGATCTAAAAAACAAATCTGTTTCTCAAACAACCTCCAACAATTCTGAAACTATCAAAACAACGCCAGTCGTCCGAGACAACTATATATACCTCAATCAGGATTCTATCGAAAACCCCCAAATTGGGGATCTGAAAATATCTTACAAGGTTGTATTACCTCAAGTTGTGACTGTCGTAGGTTCGGTTGTAAACAATACTGTTGTACCTTTTGTGGGTGCTGACAAGCAACCTTTGTTTAAATTATATACCGGCACCATTGACGATTTTAAAAATTCGCAAACACCAGAAAACCATAAACCTCTATGGCTAGCAAGAATTACTGTCTTACTAGTATTTTGGTTGATCTTTATCGCTTTACTTAGTCGAATTCAAGGTATTTTAGCACAACTACCAATTCTTACCTTGTTTGTTAAAAACTCGTTAATTTCTGTGGCTTTTGTGTGTGCTTTGCTGCTAGTCACTTCAATTAGTGTGTCAATAAATTTGCTAGAGTCCTTTTATTTTTACCCTATTGTTATCAGTATCTTAGTTTTGATCGTGGCTATTTGGGGATATTTACACTGGCGAGCAAGATCAAGTAGTTCACACAGCAGAGATTTAATTTTATCAACAGAACCAGTTTCCCGGTATTTAGTCTTACAAACTCAAACTGCAAAAATAGAACAAACATTAAAACCTAAAAAAAGTAGTAAGTCAAAAGCTGCAATCATAAACAGATCTAAAGACCTCAACAAACAGATCTCTACAAAAACTAAAACCAAAACTTAAAAACCAAAAATCACAGTTAAGTCAAAAAAATAAAGTATTCTAAAAAATATGGAAAAATTTGAATCATCCAATTTCGCCAGTCATCTTGAAGAGTTGGAATTTTTGAGACAATTAGGGTTTGATACAAACAACGAAATTATGACTGCTGATTCGGCAGAAGAAGTTTGGGAACGGGTTCAAGATTTAGAAAAAAAAAGGGATAGTATGAAATACCATATTGACGGAGTGGTCGTCAAACTCAATGATAATAATTTAGCTGCTCAACTTGGAGTTGTTGGCAAAACCCCCAGAGGTTGGTGTGCCGTAAAATTTCCCGCAGAAGAAATAACTACAAAATGTTTAGATATCACCTGGCAAGTCGGTCGTACAGGCAAACTAACACCAGTGGCAGAATTAGAACCTGTTTTGCTGGCTGGTACCGTGATCAAAAGAGCTACACTGCATAATTACAAAGAATTTTTAGTTAAAGGGTTAAGACAAAATGACACAGTAGTTATTCGCAAAGCTGGGGATATTATCCCGGAGATTACAAATGTGTTAGTAAATTTGAGAATAGATACCGAAACTAATAAAGAATTTTTAGCCCCTCAGGTTTGCCCGGCTTGTGGTACAAAACTAATTACCAGCCCTACGAAGATTGATTTAATCTGTCCAAATCAACAAAATTGTTCAGCTCAAATACTTGGTAGATTGAGTTATTTTTGCCAAAGAGACATAGCTAATATCGTTGGTTTATCAGATAAGCACATACAAAAATTTATCAGTGAATATGGTATTCAAGACATTCCAGATCTCTACAAACTGCCCTATTCTAAAATTTCTCAGTTAGAAGGCTTTGGACCAAAATCTGTAGACAATCTTAAAAAATCCATAGACGATTCTAGAAAAAAAGAAGACTATAAATTTTTGGCAGGATTAGGTATAGAAGGGATAGGTATAGAAGTAGCTCAATTAATCTGCAAGGTTATAGCCGCAAAACATAATACCCCCAAAAATATACCTGCAACTCAGAAATATCATATACAAAAAGCTCAAAATGATATTTTTGAAGATACACAAGGTTTACTTTGAAATTTGAAATATTTATCTTTAAAATTAAATAAATTATACTAAACTGTGAGTTTATAGTTAGTAAGGTATTGATCAAAAGTTATATTTGACATCACCAAAAACAATGTTTAGGCTTTTTAGCCCATAATAGTTTATGCCCAATTATTCCATTTTACCTGCTCAAAAAATCAAAGACTTTCTAGCCCACAAACTTAGCACCATTCACACTGGTAGAGTCACTCCAGCTACAATTGATTTCATTTCTGTAGAAGCATATGGAACTAAATTGTCTATCAAAGAATTAGCCACAATTTCTGTACCTGAACCAGGTCAACTACTTATTACTCCATTTGACAAATCTGTCACTACCGCAATCGAAAAGGCTATTCGAGACTCAACTTTGGGAGTTAATCCGGTTAATGATGGTGCTGGAATTAGATTAAATTTTCCACCTTTAACCGAAGAAAACCGCAAAAATAGAGTCAAAGAGGTACACAAAATGCTTGAAGAAGCTAGAATTAGCCTCAGACAACATCGTCAAGATGCCCTTAAAGACAAAAAAAAGGAAAAAGATGACGGTTTAATTTCTGAAGACGAACTAAAAAATTTTGAAAAAAATCTTCAAACTGAAGTCGACAATCTCAACAAAGAGCTTGAAGAAATGGCCAAACGTAAAGAAGAAGAGTTAATGAAATTCTAGTTTTTATTTAGAATTCATTGAATGGTAGCTGAACTAAAGTAATACTAAAAACATGGAAACTAGTCTCAGGCTTTGAATCTTTTTAAGAAAGAGAAGCAAACTTTTTTACCGAAAAATGCAAAAAATAAAACATTCAATTTTAGCAAAACAAAGAAGGCAAAAACTTTTAGAATTATTACCCAACGACAGTTTAGCAATATTGCCAGCGGCTAAAACCATAGTTCGCAATCCAGATGTAGAATTTAAATTCAGACAAGACAGTAATTTCTGGTACTTTACCCAAATCAACGAACCGGACAATGTTTTGGTTTTATTCAAATCAAAAAACGGTCAAGTTGAGGAAAGACTCTTTTTGGTAAGATCAAACCCTGAAACTAGTTTATGGACTGGACCAACTTTAAGCCCGAGTGAAGCTAAAAAAATTTCACAAGTAGAGTTTGTAGATAGTATAGATGAGTTAGAAAATTATCTCCAAACTCACCAAAGAGTTGACAATGTCTTTTTTGAACTTAGTTTAAAAGAGATCTACACTTGCTGGTTTTTAGTTCAGAAATTATTTAACGGCAGACTTCAAAGTCCATTTGAACTTATAGCCTCTCTAAGACTCATTAAAGATAATGAGGAAATCTCTGCTATTCGCAATGCTTGTAAGATAAATAAACTAGCTTTTAAGGAGCTAGAACGAATAATCCAGAATTATGTATATGATAAACCAGCTTTTGAGAATTTTGAACCCCGAGAATTATTGTACGAATATCAGTTAGAGTCTTTTTTAAATTATTTTTACGGTCAACATGGTTGCACTTGGTCTTTTTGGCCAATTGTCGCTAGTGGAGTAAATTCCACAATTTTACATTATACCAATAATACTAGTCTAATAGACAAAAACAATCTCTTACTGATTGATGCTGGCTGTGAATATCAAGGCTATGCTAGTGATATAACCAGAACTTTTTGGGTAGGTACTCCATCTAAAGCTCAGCAAGCTGTTTGGTATGAAGTCCAACAAGTTCAAAATAAAATAATTACCTATTGCCAAGACAGCTGGTTAAAAAAGAATTTTTCTTTATGGGATTTACAACTGCTAACTATTGACTTGATATGCCAAAGTTTGCACAATTTAGGAATTTTAAAACAGTCAGTTGAACAGATTAAGCAAGATAAGATATACAAAAAGTATTATCCACATAAAGTTAGTCATTTTTTGGGTTTAGATGTACATGATATGCGATCGGACAACACCTTGAAAATGAACTTGCAACCAAATATGGTTTTCACAGTTGAACCTGGTTTGTATTTTGGAGTTGATGATCCAGACATTCCGTTAGAGTTCCGAGGAATTGGTGTAAGAATTGAAGATGATTTGATAGCCACCACAACAGGGATAGAAGTTTTAACACGATAGTTTTACTGTCTTGTGATTAGATTTTACAAAGATTCTTTAAATATAAACAAGAGTCTCTTATTTTTGGTGTTTTAAATACAAATTTTGAAATCTAAAGTTTGAGAAGTATTTATAGAGACAAATTTATAAAAATTAAAAAACAAAACTAATTATTTAATAATCTAGAAAGATAACTAGAACAATTTTTAATTAACATCAGACAAAATAGTAAAGTTATCTCTTAGTTAAGTTTGAAGGAGGTTTAGTTAATGTAAAAATGGAAAATTTTAGATATCTTAAATTTCCCCGTTTCTAATCCAACTCTCAAGATTTTTAAATTGAGTCTTGGTTAAGATTTGCTGTAAAGTTTGGGGATCAAAATAATAATGATTAATCAAGTTTTCTATGGATCCAAAAATAGTTAACAATTTATTTTTAGTTACCTTTCCAATTCCTTTGATTGAATCTAAACTGGATTTAGACGACTGGCGAACTATAGCTTTGCGACTGTTAGTGATACCAAAACGATGAGCTTCATCTCTAATTCTTTGTAATAAAAACTTAGCCTGTCCTTCAAACAAAACTGACTCGTCTTTGTCTAGCAAAAATATCTCTTCTTTTCCTTTAGCCAGTGCGCAAATCTGGGTAGTAATACTAGAATATTTCTGCTTAAATTCTTGCAACACTTGATTAGCAGACGATAACTGACCTTTCCCACCATCGATAATAATTAAATTTGGTAGTTCCCAAGGTTTTTTTAGAATAGGTTTGGTAGATAAATTCAATTTAATTGTAGGCGGTTGGTGTTGATTTTCTTCCCATTTTTTAAATCTTCTTAGAAGAACTTCCCGCAAATTAGCAAAATCATCGTTCTTTTCAGCTGTTTTAAACAATCTATAAAGCTTTTTGACACTTCGACCTTCAATAAATACGACCATTGAACCATAGACATATTTGCCACCAAAATGGGAAACATCATAACATTCAATATGTATCGGAATTTGGTTTAAAGATAATTTCTGCTGAATCTCTACAAGGGCTTTAAACAAATTTTGTTCTTCAAAAATACTTAGTTTTTGTCCTTGCTGGTATCTTTGCAGATACATTAAAGCATTTATTCTACCCTGCTGTAGCAGATTGCCTAACTCCATTTTGTCTATATTCCAAACATTCTTTGTATAAATTTTAAGTCCAGTTAATTTTTCTAGAACTTCTATGGTCTTTGGTCTTAGGTGAATTTTTTTCAATTTCTTAGTACTATTATCCATAAATATAAAGTTTAGACTAAGCTTTTGAAGAAACCTTTTCTTTTGTCGCAAAATACTCTCACGGTCAAGCTGAGAAAGTTTGTGACAAATTTTAGATAAGTTACAAAATCCAAAACTTATAGAACAATAATTTTTATTCCGTCATGTGAGTAAATAAACACTTATGAACAAAGAGGTTATCCTTCTGAAAAAACTGCATCTACAATTTCTAATTAAGTTCCCCTCAAACCAGTCATCTTATCGAGGCACTTTCCGAATAGCAAAATCCCTCTCTATTCCCATATTTCTCGATTAAATATTTTTTAGTCTGACCTATACATCTGAATTTTTTCAATAAATCTAACCAGAAAACACCAAAACCAAACACTAGACCGACTACCAGCCACGCACATGCTTGAAACACAAGTCAAAGAAAATCCGAATGATGATTAAACTATTTTAGCAGATCAAATTGTCCAATTAGTGGAAGCCTCTTTTTTTCACCATTAAAAGCATTGACAATACCTAGTATAAACAAAACAAATCCAAACAAATTCACTAGTGGTACAATCAAAACCCCAATTAAAATAAACGTAAGCATCACACCTATTATATTACCTGCAACAACAAATATTAAAAGTAAAAGGGATTGATTAGCATGAAAAGTTTTAAAATCGCTTTTTGGTTCAATAACCAAGGGCAAGAAAAAAATTAAATACCCCAAAGCAGCAATAAGCTTATCGTTACTTGAGCTAGATTGAACCTCTACTTTAAGCGACTCAGTAGGATTTTGACTAGTGTTTTGTGTATTTGTTATAGTGTCAGCATTTTGAGAACCGTTAGCGTTGTTAGCTTCTGTCATAGTTTTTAAAAAAAATTAAATATTAATTCTTCCGAGTTGAAGAATTACATTTTTACTTTTGTCAAGTTGCTATAATCCTCTACCTAAATTTTAGAAAATTGAGTGTAAAAATACACTTAATTGGTGGTTCTATTCAAGAAAGTTTTTGTATTATGCAGAACCAAACAACATTAGTTTTTATTAGACTTATGATTAGTCTTTCCAAAGTATTTTTTTTAAAAAAAGTAAAAATGAAATTTTGAACCAAAATGCCAATATTTTTAGTAGGTTTACCGATCAGAAAAACTCATTTACTTACTAAAAAGATATTAACCAAAAACTGACGGAGTGTGAATTCCCTCTTACCAAAAGAATGTTGCTTGAAAGACTTCGGAAGAATTCTCAGCACCACAAACGTACTACAAACGTAAAATATTTAGAGAGTATGAATAGTAACTTTGTTTTAACTCCTTTTTAAAAAGTAAACACGATTTTTACTTACTTCAAGATACCCGTAGCTATTTGATGCACAAACTTTTTACGTAATTACTATTTTACTCTGATAAATAACACTGATAAATACATATCAACATATCAAACATCCAGTTAATTTTAGTTTAAGATAAAAATTTATAATACTAATATCACTGTGTTTTAAAATATATTTGAAAGTGATAGTGTCTTGTATAACTACCCTATACAGACTCCCAAACAAATAGAATTCCTTACTTGACTATCTTAAATAATAAAGTATAAGTAAAGTATAAGCACTAAACTGTATTTTTTTTCATAAATCGTCTATGACACAAAATGACCAACTACACCAAAACAACAATACAAATTTAAAAAAGAACCCATATGATTTTGACTTTCAACCAGAATCTCACGACTCTCAAAACACTCAAACCCAGTTTTATAATCCCCAAGTACATAACAATGACCAAAATTTTGGTTCAAATTTATCTCAATGTTTAGATGATAAAAAGTTTTTTTATAAAACTGAATACGAACCAAACCAAAAATCTGTGGCTAATCAAACAAACAAAATTGAAGGATATGATACTGCAGAAGAATCTGCTTCTCTGGTTGGTAGGTTAGTCTATGCTGTCATTTTGGGTACTATAATTGTAGGCTTAATTGGCCTTCCTATAATATATTTACTAAATCAATCCAACGAAACGGATAAACGGCAAGTTGCCGGTATAGGAGAGGGTCAATCATGGGAAAATTCTAATAACAATAATCAGGATAAGTTAGGAAATTCACAAAATCGGTCAAACGAAATTTTTGTATACGAACCTGAAAGCGGAAATTTCTTTAAAAAAGAGAATAACCAAGAAAATACTTTGTCAAACCGAAACAATGATACTCAAAACAGTGGAGCAATCAATCTTAATCCAAATAACCCCATAAACGGGGTAAGTTTTGCTGAGGCTTTCGCTATAGCTCGCAGTCAATTAGGTCCGAATGCTGTGTTTGAGTGGAATGGTCAGCTGTATACGACCAATTTGCAGTCGGATGAAGCAAACAATTCAACCTCTTCCTCAGTTTATCCAAAGAATATTTTCTCTAACTTAAACCCAAAAATTAAATTTGTTGGTGATGATAATAGTAGAGTTTTAGAGATCAACGAATGTAACTTGAATGTAAAATATCCACTTAGAACTGCTAATAATGCGATGGTAGATTTTGACAGAATACAACCAGCTAAATCCGCTAGACCATTTTGGAATTTTTATGCTTTCACTGGTTACAAAACCCCAACCGAAAAGTTTGGTGAAGGTTATACGGTTTTTGTACAATGTTTTAATATTTCCCAGATGAGCGAATCGTTCAGAGCCAGCCTAACAGGTAAAAACATGGTCAGTCCTGAAGAATTGTTTGAAAAAACTGGATGGTTTATAGCCGATAATTCTATTCGAGACTTACAGATGTCTAGAAATAAAAATTTGGAGCATGCCTACTCTGTAGTTTTCACTAGAAATGGAATCTTGTATTCCATGAATTTTATGGCAAAACCAAAAGACTCTAACGATAAAATTGGAGGTTTATATGCCTATCAAGTACAGATGCAATTTCAAGACTGGACTAAATAAAACTACTAAATCACAAAAATTTTAGAATTTATTTCTAGTTCGTTGTTAGTATTATGGGAAAGTAAAAATGTAAAAATCGACTAAAGACAGTGATTTTTTTTAGTAGGCTTTTTGTGTATTTAAAAAGTTCTGGAGTTGCGAGTGAAAAAATGACCCAGATGTTTTTTCTAAACCTATCAGTGTTTAATGCTTAACTAACGGCATCTAAACGAGAATCAATAACACTACAAACAGTGAATTTATACAAAAACAATATCCAATCAAATTGCTCAGTTATCTACCTAATCCAAGTAAAGCAGAAATAAAAGGATTATTTGCTTGGTTTTCTGTTTAATCTAAGACTAACGGTTCTTCAGTAAGTGCCCAAATTTTTATAGATACCTTTTCTTTGTTGGATTATAATGGTTATTTGTTCTACTCTAGCGAAAGATCTGTCAATTAAAGCTATTACAACGGGGAATAAAAGTTCTAATAAATTTAATCTTAAAGGGTTTGTATCCTCTGGATTTTGGATAATTTGGATTTTATTAAATTAACTCACTATAGTTGGAAGCAAGCCTAGGGCTAGGATTACAATTAATCTTTAATGAATTAGATAAAAAACTAAAAATTTTTTAATTCCGAAATTAAGATAAAGATATTAAATAAGAACAACAACGAGCTTAGAGTAGCTATTTTAAAAGCAGACAATGTTGGCATACTCCACACCTATCTCAAAATTCCAAACAATACAAAAAAGCAAGTTAAAACTAAAAACTAATCTAAAAATGAATACTATTATTTTCAATCTAAGCCAGAATTGTTGATCTTTTTACGTAGCAAAACTATAAAATAAGATGTGGTAAAAACCACAAACATCAACCAGAGTTCTTTTATAAAAATCACAATTACCGAAATCACTGTTAATAAAATCAATTTCAAATACCTGAATATCCCATTTAGGTTCATACAGTAGAAGAACGTCTGATTTTCCCAAAAAGACTTGTAGTTCTGTGAACAGTTTGCTTATTCTTTTTACTTAAACCACATCTACTTTAGGAAATAAAGGAGTAGCTTTAGTGATGGGAGTATTGGTAATAATTGTACGAATTTTATCCCCTGTTTCTGGCATAAAGATGCTTAAAATTTCGCTTATATCGCACAAGAGCTTGCATAATTTGGTTAAAATTTCTTTAGCTTCCTCTATTTTTCCTGCTTTAGCCAACTGCCAAGGTTTTTCCTTTTCTAATAGCTCATTACCCCAACTGCAACCTTTTAAGATAATCTCTAAAGCCTCTCGAGTATTGAGTTTGTCTAATTTTTTATAAACTTCTGAAAAATCAAAAGGACTGTCTAATTCGTCAAAATCAACATATCCTTTAAATAGCTTTTCTACTAAAGTTGTCACTCTCATAACCAAATTTCCTAAATTGTCGGCTAGATGAGCATTGTAAGAACTTGTGACTTTATACCAATCAAAATTAGTGTCACCATCCACATTTACCTCAAACAATAAAATAAACCGAGTACCATCAACTCCAAATTTTTCTACTAATTCTTCTGGCATTACCCCATTACCCAAGGATTTACTAAACTTACGACCTTGAGAATCGTTAATAAATCCGTGTACCAAAGCCCGCTTCGGCAGTTCTAACTCTAAACCAACCAACATCCCTATCCAAACAACTAAATGGAACTTAGCAATATCTTTACCTAAATACATTAAATCGATTGGTAAAGACTCAGATATTTGAGTCCACACAGCTTCTTGAAGTGATTGGTTGTCTGGGTTTAATGATAAACTATCCAAAGTCGAAGGTTCTGCAACAGCAGTTAAATAATTTAGTAAAGCGTCAAACCACACATACATCACTTGAGAATCATCACCGGGAATATCTATTCCGTGAGGCATTTTCGTTTTGTCTCTAGAAATAGAAATATCTTGCAAGCCTTCGTCAACAAAATTAAGAAATTCTTTAGACACATATACAGGTTGAATATCAGCTTTTTTTAAAAAATCTCGGATTTGATTACTAAATTTAGATAAAGTAAAAAAGTAGTTTTCTTCCTTCATTAAAATCGGCTTTTGTCCTGGATGGTTCGGACAACAGCCATCAATTAAATCCTTTTCGGTTACAAAAGACTCATCCCCAATGCAATACAAACCTTCGTAACTTTTTTTATAAATAAAACCTTTCTGAGCTAGCTTTGACCAGGCTATTTTGGCAACTAACTTATGGTGAATTGAAGTAGTCTCAACAAATCTGTCATATGATATGTTAAATTGACTCCAAAGATTTTTAAAAGTTTTACCTTGTTCAACTGCATAATCTACTGGATCTTGATTTTGTTCTAAAGCCTTTTGATAAATTTTGATTCCGTGTTGATCAAGCCCCATTGATAAAATAGTTTGAGGATAAAGTCTACGGTAAAAACGAGCGATTGTATCGTTAAAAACCGCTTCCAAAAGATGTCCTAGGTGAGGTTTTGCATTAGTATAAGGAATGGGAGTTGTGATGTAAAACATAGATATAAAATAAAAAAGATTGACTCAATCCTAACCAAGCTAATATTGTTATTGACAAAATAACACAAGTTTGGTTTGTTTGTCAACAAACGAGCTCGTCAAGCTTTAGCTTTTGCTAAAGCAAATTGCCTAATAACCCATAATAACCATCAAACGTTTAAAATATTTTAGTATGTCAAGCAGTAAAAAAATTCTAGCCGACAAAAGCAATATAATTCAAAAAAATCAAATTCATGACGATGATACAGGTTCTCCTGAAGTACAAATTGCTATTCTTACCGCAGAAATTAACAACCTTACAGATCACCTCAAAAAAAATCCAAAAGACTATTCTTCTAGGGTTGGTTTGCTGAAAAAAGTTGGAAAAAGAGCAAAATTGCTCAGATATCTGTCTTCTATCAGTCTCTCCAGATACAAAAAAACTATAGCTGTTAATAATATTCGAAACAGACTTTCCGGTTCAAATCAAAACTAGAATTTTTGTAGATATTAGGGCTTGTTGCTAGAAACATTGATATAAAACAAAAGCAAGTATTAGTAGAGCTAGACGAGAAATTTGGTATTTTTTTGTGGTTCAATATTTACTTATCTTCGCATTTCTAAAACCTTTTTAGTTTGGGAGCGATGTTTTGTTGCCACTTGGTTATCTGTTCTTGAGTTAAAAAAGGAGACAGTAAATCAAAAACGATGGACATTTTTTCTAAATAAATTCTAGTCACGAAATCGAGTTTATAGATATTATATATTATCTTACTATATGTGAGAGCAATATATAATTGTTCAAAAATAGATTGAATAGTTAATTTTTTCAGGAATATTTTTAAATTAGGGAAAAAGTCCTCAAAACCTGTAGCATTTAATCTAAAGGCTTCTTTTAATAGCAAGTTCTTGGCTTCTTTTTCTATTTCTTTGTGTCTCCAATCTTTAAAAAATCTTGGCATCAGTTTTTTTACTCTTTTAAGATCCTGTTGTTGTTCAATATTTAAAAACCCATAATTTTTAATTATTTGATAAAACACTTTATGAATCAGATCATACTCTGAATCGGAGACTGCAACCCTAGCCTCGATAAAACTTTTACTATTTTTATTATATGTAAAACCGGATGATACTAAACTATCTACATATTTCATAGAAATGAAAGACTATATCGGTCCGATATATCATAAAATATAACTAATGTCAATTCGGTGTAATTCTACCTTTTGCAAAAATTAAGTTTATAACTTATAAAACAAGTAATTATGATTAATCTTGACAACAGTTTTTTCAAAGCTTTTTCATAGTCGATTTATGGCCAACTTTCGCATCCGACAAGCTCCATCACCCACAGGTTATCTACATCTTGGTACGACCAGACAAATTTTGTTCACCAAACTTTTTGCTCTTAAAGAACAGGGAACCTACTACCTCCGATTAGAGGATACCGACCGCACTAGACTTCAGAAAGACTCGGCTAGAAAATTATTAGAAAGTTTAAGCCAGTTATATCTTTTGCCTGATGAAGGCATAACTTTGGTCAATTCTTACAAAAAATACGATGAAATTTCTGGTCCAGATGATTTTTATGGAGTTTATCAAACTGGTCAGTATGGTCCTTATATTCAATCTCAAAGGTTACCCTTATATCACGAACACAGCCAAAGACTGATAGACAAAAGATTAGCTTATTGGTCATACTTAACCGAAGAAGAAAAAAACGAGTTGCAAGAAATCAAAAAGATCAACAAAAAACCGATTAATTATTTCAAAATAAGTCTAGAAAAAAGTGGTGAGGATTTGCTATTTCAATCTGTACAAAGCGGGCTAAACGATCCTTTAAAACCAGTTTTACGATACCGTATTCAAAGAGATGATAAAATTAGGTGTCTAGATGAGCTAATGGGGCAAAGTGAATTTGATTTGAACTTAGAAGAAGACTTCATAATTCTCAAGTCAGACGGTTTTCCAACCTATCATTTAGCTCATCTTGTAGATGATTATTTAATGGAAACAACTTTGGTTTTTAGAGCTCAGGAATGGTATCCTTCTATAGCCAAACATCAAACCATGTTTTTGGATTATTGGGGATGTGGGCCTAAATATCTGCATATTCCTTTTATACTAGCAGAAACCGGCACCAAAAAACTTAGCAAGAGAGACGGTAATGTTAACATGCAAGATTATTTAGACAAAGGTTATTTACCCGAAGCTATTCTCAATTATCTAGCTTTTTTAGGGTGGAATCCTGGAACCGAACAAGAATTATATCTAGAACCACAAGATTTTCAAACACTTAACCAAGAGCGAAGAATTGAAAAATTGCTTCATAATATCTCTAAAGAGTTTGATGTTTCTAAATTATCCAAAGCCCCTGCCCGCTTTAGTTTAGAAAAACTTAATTGGTTTAATCGTGAGTATATCAAAATGTTAACTTTGAAGGAATTTGTATTTTTATCTGATAAAAACCGTCTAATTCAAGATAAAACCAACAAAGCTAGAATTGGTGATTATGTTTATTTGGTTGATTTCGATGAGCAGAAGGTCTATATGACATACGATGAAAGAATGCCTGGAGACGGGCTTTATTACCCACTTGGTGGAGGTAGAGAAGGTGACCCCATAGACTCTTTAATAAGAGAAGTAAAAGAAGAGTCTTTGGATCAATTAGTTTTAGAAAAAGACAAAATCATGAGTTTAGAAAATATTTTCATAAACAAACCTTTTGTGTATCACGATGGCGAGAGTTGGACTGGTAAACAGATGTTTTTTTATGTATATCCTTTGGCGATTACTGACATAAAACCCCAAAAACTACCAGATAGTATGAATGAATGGTTTTATGACTGGGTTGATTTAGCCTCTGTTATAGAGCAAAACAGATTTATTAAATTTTCTTTATGGCAAAACTTTTGTGTTTCTAACCATCTACCCTGTTTTGAACCAACTGAGAAGATTATCGAACATTATTTAGCTTATATTTTAGACAAAAACCGAATTACCGTGTTAAGTGAAATTGGTAGTGAATCGGATTGTATTTTGTATTACAAACCGCCAAATCTAGAAGATCTTAGATGGAAAAAAATAACTATCGAGGAAAGTCAAGCTAATCTTGAAGAGATTCTAAAATTTATAACAACTCAAAAACCAGAACTAAAAATTTTACAGGACAGATTATACCAAACTACTAAAGAATACATTGCTCTGACCCCGGTTTTTACTCCAAATTTTAACCCTAAAATCAATAGAATTATTGAACTAGAAAGACAAATCAAAGAACAGATAACAAACTTAATAAATGAGTGGGAAAATAGAATTAAAAATTGGCTAAAAGAGGGTAATAGGGATACAGGATCCTACCTCTGGCCACTTCGAGTCAATCTATCAGGTAAAACTAAATCTCCTAGCCCGTTTGAACTTTTGGCGATTAAAAGAATTAAAGTTGATGAATGTTGACTAAGCTTAATTAAAGTATTAGCTTGTTGACTTAAGTTTCTTTAAAAAAAATGTTAATTATTAGACAGAACTTTTAACTTAAAAGACCGTGAAAGGTAGCACACTAAATTCAACTCAAATTTGGCAGAAAATTGAAATTGTTATCAACACTCTCAAGCTTGACTTAGTAGAACATAGTGTTTTTCTAAAACGTTTTGTTGAAAAAATCCTTGCTAGTGATTCACAAGAAGTGGATACTTCAGAGTTTTTTACCCTAAAAGCTTTTTGTGATTTACCGAGTTGTCTGCAACACCTTTTGAATAAACAACTAAGTTTTAAGCAAGTACTAATTCATCCTTTATGCCCAGAAGAACTAGTGAGTTGGTTGTCTGCAAGAACTGAATTGGTGAGTCTAGACATTGAAAAAAGCACTCTTCACTGGAACACTACTCTGCTTAAAAATTTTCTACAATCAGAAGTCACAGTAGATTTGGTGGTTTTTTATGTACAAAACGGATTGTGTCGAGACATCCTGGAAGGCATAAATGAAATCAAAAAAATAAAACCAAACATTAAAACACTAGTCTTTGCCGATATTTTTAAGATCAACAACGAGTTAAAAAATTTAATTTTGGCTCAAGTAGCTGATTATTTTATCTGGAAAGTTGAAATAGATAAAATTGACTTGGGGTTGGAAGATTTTACAGAAACTTGTAAACTAGCAAAATTCCATTGTTTTTTGGGTTGGCAAAAAGTATCGGCAAATGACATAAAAATCTTGAAGATAGCACAAATAGACCACTATGAAGAAAAGAAACTGTTTTTGGAAGCTTATCTATTTGCCTTACTAGAAAAATATAAAAAATATAATCTATTCAAAGGTTTTTGGACAAAACAATTGTATACCAACATATACATCCACACCAAATTCAAAAAGTATCAAGAAGCTATTCAAGAAATGTCTAAACAAATAAATTTTGTGATGCAAGGAGAATTGCTTGATTTGTTTTTTTATGATGTTCAGATCTTTCAAAAAGAAACCAACAGTTTTGCTGATCCCCGAAAATTATATGATATTTTGATCAAAAAGCTAGGAAGACTACCCGAAGGAAGCCTAGAAATACCACCTTTATTCCTTGGTAGAGAATACGCTCAATACTTTTTTTATACTACAGATTTTATTTTTTGGGAAAGTTTTTTTACTACAAAAGGCTTAAAGGTAAACAGAATTGAAGTAAGTGATTTGATTTTAGATAACTTTGATTTAGAAACAGTAAATTTTGTTCATAGATATGGACTAATAGTTAATTTTTAAGTTAGAATACAAAATCTAAAATATCTGCAAATTTCTAAAAACCAAAAAATTAAAATTTAAAAAAACAATATTCACAAACAGACCCACAAAAAGTTGTACTTTACTTAAATTCGGCTTATTAATTTTACTAAAGTCGGATAAAGACCTAAGCTTATCAAGTAAAAAACCATACAAAACTTCCAAACAATAAATAAAGAAGGACAAGGCTTTAGTGAACCAAGTTTACAACTTAGTCTCACTTGTAAGAAGTTTGACAACGATTAATATTTTTAGCTAGTCTGTTTTTTGTCAAAAACATTGTGCCTTAATTTTGGTCTGGTTTATATGGATGTCTCTAAACTTTTTTGCTAAAAACAGGTTGTTATGGTTTTTTAGCTTTTGACTTGATTTTAATAAACTTACATTTTACTGTTTCCCAATATTAGTCGGTTATTAGTCGGTTTTTAAGATTTGGAGTCAAATATCTCAACTGTCTATTAAGAGTTAAAACTTTTATTTTTTGATTTTTTGGTCTTCATACATATTACTACTTTAAATAAAAAGATTTTTGGGAAAATGGTAATTTTTGGTTCTGTTTTTGTTTTTTAATTTGCTTATTTATATAACCATCGAAGGAGCCACATTTTTTATTATCATTCCTACTTTTATTCTTTACTTATAAGACTTGGGAAAATGTGAGATACAGGTTCCTGAGAACTTACTCTTTTTGGTTTTTTGTTGCTATTAGGGGTACCTTTTATAAAACTAGACAAACCGACGGTTATTTGCTACCTGTAAAATTTTTATGCGGGTTGTTTTGGAAGAACCTTTAGAAATGACTGGTACTACTTTTGTAACCTATTCGTTTTATCAACTTTACCTCAAAGAAAAAAATAGCTACCTTGTTTTATGACAAAATTTAAAAATTACCCTCTTGACTTAATTTTACTTTATTCTAAACTTATGGATATCACTTGCACCGTTAAATCTAACTAAAATTTAGAACTCAAAATCATATCAGCAAAAAACATTTGGGTAAAAATACTCAGTGATATTGGTTTGTCTTTTAAAACGAAAAATTATGCAACCAACATACACTATATCCCAAAAAAATATCAAAGGGCTAAAATTAGTGATTCTAAGTTATAAAGTCGAAACACTTATTCAAACCAACAAAATCCCTGAATTGCAACAATGTTTATTTTTGCATAAAACAGTCCAAACAATGGAAAATCGTCAAAATCTTGAATTTTGGATTTATCAACCATTCTGGGGTAAATTTGAGTTAGAATATTCTGTCAGTCCATACTTCGAAGTATTACAAAAACTAATAACTGAACAAAGAACTAAATTTGGATACAAAGGTTGCTTTCTAACTGGTTCAATGTTTGTCAAAGACAATCAAGTTATAACCGCCACCGCTCAGGATGTTTCTAAACATATTATGCAAACTCCCACAGACCAAAAGTGGTGGTCTATGCTTCAAAGTATGTACAATCTCGAAGATTCTAAAATTCAAAAAATTAAACAAAACTTACCAAAAGTGTTGGAAGGAAGTGGTCTGGATGTGCGAGAAGCTCTCAAACAATTTATTACCATCCCTAGTGGTACTGGGTATGAACTAAACCCGGGCAGCCATGAAGACAACCATTCGGAAGCAAAAGCTTTGTACGATTTTTTTGGGGTTAACAACGAACAAGATTTCGACAAAGCAATAGCTAATCCTGCAAATCTAGAAAAATTAGAGCAATTAAAAGATTCTACTTGTTATCTAACTGGACATTGGTGGTCATGTAAAGACTGTGGTCGTAAAATGGCTAAAGTAGGAGTTAAAAAAGTGATTATAAACAAAAATTGGGTATTAGAGTACATCTTAGAAAATCTTAAGTGGTTTGATTAATTTGGTAATAATTTCAAAGGATTACCAAACTAAAAATCTATTTTCTGTTAGATAGTGTGTAGTCTTTTATTAGATAAGATAATTGACAAAAGCTATAAAAAGTCTGTTATTAACTCATTTTTATGAGTTTTTCCACTCTTAACGAGCTATTATTAGCTATAATACTAGGCATAGTTCAAGGAATAACCGAATTTTTACCCATCTCTTCAACCGCTCATCTTAGGTTAATTTCCGAATTTTTAGTGCACAAAGATATTGGCTTAGCCGCCAGCAACCTAATTCAGATGGGTACTCTGGTGGCTATTTTACAATATTTTTGGCCAGAACTTAGAAACTTGTTTCTGCATATTATAAAAGTTTTTTCCAGCAAAAAAGATTTTAGTGAGTGTTGTCACAATATCACTACTTGGATAACCGGCAAGTCAAATTTTAGAGACGAAAAAGAAGCAGATTTAGATATTTTAATTGCACAGGTGATAATCGCTACTCTACCTATTGTAATTTTTGCTTTATTAGTGCGAGATCAAGTGGAATTATTGAGAGAAAATATTCTTAATATCGCCTATTTTCTCCTAGCAGGAGGGTTACTCATTTCAATCAGTGAACTTGTCCATAAAAACAGAAAAAACTCTTTAAAACCTAGCAAAATGGGTGTTTGGGAAGTATTAGTGATTGGGGGATGTCAGTGTTTAGCTGTTTTCCCCGGTATTTCCCGTAGTGGAGCGACTTTAGCAGGCGCTTTATTTTTGGGAAGAAATCGCCAAGAATCGGTCAGATTTTCTTTCTTACTTTCTATTCCCGCACTTGGACTAGCAGGAGTTTATGACTTAATAAAAATAATTAAAGAAATGTCACAAAAATCAAACTTTATTTTACCCAATATTCAGAATTGGTCAGAAAACACTATTGATTTGTCGTTAATTAGTTTAATTATAGCATTTTTATTGGCTTATCTTTTTGGTTTAATTTGTCTAAAATGGCTTCTTAAATATCTTGCTACTAATAGTGCTAGAGTGTTTATTGTTTACAGAATTTGTCTGGCAAGTTTAATTTTTGGTATTGTCTATTGGATTTAAATTACTTAAAAATTCCAGTTATTAAAATTATTAATTTTACAATTAATTTTACATAATTTTTTTATATAATTCAGGATTAGGGGAAAAACTTTGATTTAATCAATTTTATACAGTTCTATACAAAAATCAAAACACTTATTTCATTAAAAATCATTCGTCAACTAATCAAATTGCGAAAAATTTACAATATTATTTTAAATTAAATACAATCAAATGCTTGCTATTAATCACACAACTTCAGCCACTGCTACCGTTATTGGAGCTAGTCTACTACTTAACAAACCCTTTTGGTTGCCCCTGATTTTATTTGTAATTGTAGGCTCCTTGCTGCCCGACATAGATCACCCTAATAGCCAAATAAGCAAAAAAATTCCGATTATTACAAAACTGCTCAGGCACCGCGGAGTGACACACAGTCTACTGGCCGTAGTTATTCTTTATCTTTTGATTACACTGATTGATTTAGGTCTACGGTTTTTTGATCAAATTTTACCAATAATACTTTTGTACTTTGCTTTTGTGGGAGCCTGGTTCGGTTTTGCTATATTTCAAAATTCTCTAATTCAAATTCAAAAATTTAGTGGTAATTTTTTCAGTAAAAAACAAATTGGTCTAGCTAGTTTGATTGTTTTTCTTGTTTTACTTGTATGGCTAGGTAGAATCTATCATTTTTCTTTTGAAATTCAAAACCTAATTACTGGGTTGTGGTTTATATTTTTTGGTTATGTTGTGCATTTACTTGGAGATTTTTTAACCAAAGAAGGAATTCCTTTGTTCTGGCCAATCAAACACAAATTTGGATTAAAATTGTTTCGCACCAACAGTATAATCGAGTCAATTTTGGGATTAATTTTATGGATTCTGAATATCTGGCTCTTGTATCAATACTGGCAAATTGGTGGTTATATTTAAGTTTTAGATAGTTGAGTTAAATTCTAAACTTTGCTTTTGTTGTAAAACGTCTTTTTGATGAGAATCCTAGAAAATAGAAAATATCAATACTTAGCTAAGTTATTTGCATTTGTAATTTATGCATCTTCTTATGCTTATGAATTAATTGATTCTTTTTAAGAAAACTAACTTTAGTATTCGAAGCTTACAAAAAATGGCAACTTGTAGATACTTGTAGATAAATTTGTCAGAAAATTTATCTTTCTTTAAATTTTAAATTGGGTAAAAGTAGGATTTTAAATCTAAAAAGTATTATCTCAAAATAGGGCAAAAATTAAAATTTTTTTGTAAAGTTGGGGTATAGTCTAATCTGTTGACTTTTTTACAAAAAAGTTTTTTAAAAAATGTTTTTTTTACTAAAACTAACAAAATATTATATTCTATGGCTAATCAAAATAACAATCTACTCAATCAAATCAATCCCTACCACAGTGCGGTAGAAACTTTAAAAGATGTTGCTGACTTGATTGGTTTGTCTTCTGATGCTTTAGAGTTTTTGCAATACCCACAAAAAGTTCTTAAAGTAGCTATTCCCGTAAAAATGGACGATGGTAGTATTAAGGTTTTTGAAGGTTTTCGTAGTCAACACAACAATGCTAGAGGTCCATACAAAGGAGGTATTCGCTTTCACCCCCAAGTTAGCGAAGACGAAGTTAAAGCTCTTAGTATGTGGATGACTTGGAAATGTGCGGTTGTAAATATTCCTCTAGGTGGTGGTAAAGGTGGAATTATCGTTGACCCATCTAAATTATCCGAATCAGAGTTAGAAAGATTGTCGCGAGGCTATATTCAAGCAATACATAAAAACATTGGACCAGATATAGATATACCCGCTCCCGATGTTTATACTAATGCCAAAATTATGTCTTGGATGATGGACGAATATGAAAAACTGAATCAAAATTTCTACAATCGAGGTGTCATAACCGGTAAGCCTGTTTCTCTTGGCGGTTCTTTAGGTAGAGACACAGCTACTGCCGACGGAGCTTATTATGTGTTTGAAGCTTTGGCTAAAAAACTACAATTAAAAGCTGATGCCACAATTGCCGTACAGGGTTTTGGTAATGCTGGATCAATTTTTGCTAATATCGCCTACCAAAAGGGCTATAAAGTTGTAGCTGTGAGTGACTCTCGAAGCATGGCTTTCTCGGCCCGTGGTTTAGACATTCCTGAATTAATCGAACACAAAAAAATTCACGGAAGAGTCGATACTTTCAAAGAGTCTGAAGATCAAATAGAGAACAAAGAAATAACCAGCTTAAAAGTTGACGTTTTGGTTTTGGCCGCCTTGGAAAACTCCATCACTCATGAAAATGTAGAAAATGTACAAGCTGATATAATCGTTGAACTAGCTAATGGACCAATCTCGCCTGATGCAGACGAATATCTATATAAAAAAGGTGTAAAAATAATTCCAGATATTCTAGCGAATGCTGGTGGAGTGACGGTAAGCTATCTTGAACAAGTACAGAATGCTAGTAACTATTACTGGAAAGCTGAAGAAGTAAAAAGCAAACTTAAAGAAATTATGATTGAGGCTTTTGATAACTGCTGGGAAACAGCTCAGGAATATGAAGCTGGTTTAAGGTATGGAGCTTATATTGTGGCTATCAACCGTGTAGTTAACGCCATGAAAGATAGAGGTTGGATATAAACTGCATCTGGGACATGAACCAACTTTAGCCATAGTCTCAATAAGCTTGTAAATGTAACAGTTATTTTATCCTATTAAAAAATAGCTTTTAGTTTAGTAAAACTGTCAGATTCTTTTGTATTGTATCTACAAAAAGCTTAACCAAAGAGAGTGTTTACAATTACTAAAGACATGCCAATGAAAGGTATATGTACCAAAAATTTTTGGCTTGGTAAATTAGCAGCTAGTTATTTGCTAAAATTTGTTTGTTGAAAACAAAACATCATTTCATAATTATCCTAAAAGATCAGTATGTTTGGGTTGTAGTTACATTATACAAAATTTATTAACGATCAGTTTACGACCCCTTTCTTTCAAAACAGGTAAGAGTTCAATCTTTTTAAAAATAGATCTGAATGATCTTAAACCTCTTTTAAATTCTAAATTGTTTATGTTTTTCTTTTGGTCAGTTTTACCTATTATATGGGTTGTCGTATCCATGTCAGTCTTTAATTTACCTGCTAAAAAAGTTTTGCCAATTGGTCTACTACTAACTAGTATAATTTCTATACTTGTCTGGAAAAATTCAATTTTTGAAGTTTTGGTTATTTGGCTGGTAGGTACTCTAAAAGCCATAGAAATTTTGCTAATCATATTTGGAGCCATTTGGTTATTACAAATTCTACTAAAAACCAAACAAATTCAGGTAATCCAGCTTAGCCTTTCAAATATTCATAAAGATGCTAGAGTTCAATTATTAATTGTAGGCTATGCTTTTTCCAATTTTCTAGAAGGTATTGCAGGTTTCGGCACTCCCGCTGCCATCGTTGCACCTTTGTTAGTTAGTCTAGGTTTTACTCCTATATTTACTGTGATCATTAGTCTTATTTTTAATTCTACAGCAGTTACTTTCGGAGCTAGTGGAACTCCTATGCTTGCAACTTTGGGTTTAGTAGAGCCAATAGATAAACATTGGTTATTACAAAATTCTGTATTAATACATTTTTTAGTTGGTATATTGGTGCCAATAGTAGGTATGATCGTTTACCTCAAACTTCTTCGTAAAGTTAGTGGATGGCGAGCAGTTTTTCAAATCATGCCCTTTACTTTGTTATCAGCAATCGTGTTTTTAGTAACTTACTCTGTTAGTGCTATTTTTTTAGGAGTGGAAATTCCTTCAATTGTCGGAGGTTTGGTTACTATTCTAGTACTTGTGTTACTAGCAAAAAATAACTGGCTGACTCCAAAAGATATTCTTTTAGCAGAAAATTTAGAAACTGTGGCAAAGGAACAAAAACTTGTATCCAAAAAAGAGTTTTTGAAGGCATGGTTTCCGTACCTACTAATTTCTCTGATTTTAATTATTACTAGAGTTAGAAGTTTTGGAATTCGCGATTTTTTAAGTAATATAAAAATAGTTATTCCAGATTTTCTGGAAGTGCAGAACTTAACTTATAATATCACTCCTTTGATGATTCCCGGTTTGTTACCATTTTTACCTGTGTGTATATTTTGTCTTTGGTTTTTTAAAGCTAAGTTAGAAAACACTAAACACACTCTTCGAGAGACTTGGAAAAAACTAGTTCCAGCCATTATCACTTTATGTTCAGCACTAGCTTTGGTTGAGCTGTTAAGATTTGATTCTAATAGCAACAGTGATATGTCTAGTATGATTCGAGTAATGTCTGATGGAATAGTTACGTTGGCAGGTGACAATTTTATTTTTATTTCACCACTGATTGGTGCTTTAGGTGCTTTTTTAACAGGTTCTAGTACAGTTTCTAATCTACTTTTTACTTCCTTACAGTTAGAAATTAATAATATGTTAAACTATGAACGCCCAGTCTTAGTTGTAGGTCAAATAGTAGGTAGTGCTTTTGGTAATATGTTTGCTATTAGTAACATTTTGGCGGCTATGGCTACGGTGGGAATTAGTGAGGGCGAGGGAAAAATCTTAAGATATTTAGTGATTGTAAGTTTAAGTTTTTTAACTTTAATTACTCTAACTTTGTTTTTTATTAGGTAAATGTGTAACAGTTCTCTCACACTTTGTAAGCATACAATCGTTTTGTGATTAAAATTATTTTTAGTCTAGTTTAAATCTAGTTTGACTTTTCAAGTTAATACTTGTATGTTGTGTTTAATATGAAAATTCTCTTTTTAGACTGCGAAACTAGCAACCTAACTCCTTTGTCTGGTCAAGTCATAGAAATTGCAGGAATAATTGCAAATTTGGATGTAGTCACATTGGAAATTCAAGTAATTGACCAATTTGAAACTTTGGTCCAAAATCGAAAGCCTCTTGATGAAAAAATCACTAGACTAACTGGTATCACCGAATTACAACTGAGTAGTTCTCCAAAAATAGCTGATGCTCAAAAAAATTGGGCAAATTGGTTGGATAAGCATCAATCAGATTGTCGAGTTATTTGTGGTCATTCAATAGATTTTGATCTAAAATTCTTGAAAGCTGAAGATTGGTTTTTACCAGAAAAAGCTAAAGTAATCGATACTCTACAAGCAACCAAAATTCTCTTTACTTTTCTGCCTGCAGTAAATCTAGAATCTTTAGTCGAAAAGCTAAATCTATCAGCTTTTTTTACAGAAAAAAGACATCTCACTAAACCAAACCCTAGTCAAACTCACAGGGCTTTGTATGATACATGGTGTACTGCAGCTCTGTTACAAAAGATTGTCAGTTTTTTAAAAAAACAGAATTTTGCTCGAGAATTATACAATTTTTTACAAAATGAAATTTTACCATTAAAAATAGAATATTATTCCAACCCTAAACCTCTTGAACTAAACCTAAACCCGCATAACCACCACCAAAACAATCAAACAAAAATTAATTTACTTGGCGAAACTATATCTCATAGCCTATCGGAAAAATTAAACTATATTTGTTCACAACCAAAACAAGCCTGGATTGACCAGATTTTAGACCTTCTTCAAAGCCCAATAGAGCTTGAATTAAAAATAATTCTGGCAGCTGTCTATACTAGTATAGTGTATAAAAACAACAACCTTTTCAACCATTTTAAACTACACACCCACTCTCACTTAGAAAAAATTTTTGTAGAATGTTTGTTTGATTCTTTTGAAGAAGATTTTGAAGAAGAGGTGGTTTTTAAGCAACCACAATTTAATTGTATATTGGACAGATTTGAAGATATTTTGTGGCAAATTAAAAGTCTTTCCGAAGAAACACTCGATCTTGGTAGATTTATATGGCTTTTGGAAGTCTGGCAAAAAATTAACCCAAAAAATCAACACAAACAAATTACCAAAGTGCTTGCTGGATACGACTTTTTCTTGTTTGCTATGGAGCCTTTTTGGGCATTAAATAATTACCAATATTGGTATAAACCAAATGATATAGTAGGCAACGAAACAATCTTAAAACAAAAATTAATCTTTTTGTTCAATTCAATCAAGGATCTACCTCTCTTTGAGGCAAGCAAAGAAAGCAAAGAATTGGAAAAAAAGGTAGCTAAAAAAATCAATTCTTTTTTAAAACAAATTCGATCTTGGGACACAAACACTAATCTTTCTCTAAAATTTACCAACCAAAAACTTGTAGTTTCCAAAATTAAACTTGATTTTGAATTAAGTGACTATTTTATTGAGTTTTTTAGTCGTTTTCAAAACTTACAAATTCAAACTTATCTTTCCGAAAGCGATTTTAAACTACTTTTAGATGTTGCCGATTTAACTGATATTTTCAACAATTTTAATCCAAAAATTATTTATCACAATCAAAATATTAAAACTTTTGTAACCAAAAATATTCCATCTTTAGTTGATTTTCTCCAAGAGAAACACAATTTGGCTACAGAAAAACAGTCCCCTGTACTAATTCTTAGCGGAAACAACTTCGCTCTTAAAAAAATTCAAAAGAGTCTCACAGATAACTTCCGTCCAAACGATTATTTGTCTTTAGGTGAATCTGGCAGCCTAACTAAAATTTACTCCAAGTTGATCAGAAATTTTGTTGGTATTATAAACATAAGAATTGGAGACTTTGGATTTGTAAATTCTCAAAAAAACTGTCCAAACTTTGCAGAAATTTGGTTAGTTGGAGAACCGTTAATTTCTGTTCCACAATACTGGCAAAAGTTGGCCAAACAAACCAGCCAACCAGAACTATTCACCCAAACTATTCAAAATCTTAATTTAGCTGCACAAACCGGTTTCATTTACTATAAGACAAGTCAAGTAGTTAATTATATCCAAAAAATTCTAGAAATAAAGTAAAAGATATAAATGTCAGGAAAAAATATTTTAAAGATTAATTTACCACTTGGAATACCATTTTCAAATATTATCTATCTGTTTTAGTTTAAGTGCGATATTCTTGTCTAATCAAATATTAAAGAACAAATTATATAAAACAAACTTTTTTTGAACGTTAAAAAAGTTTTGTAACAAGCGTAGTGAGTACTTATAAACTATTTGACTAAAAGTTTGACAAATTAGGTAGTTTAGACTTTAGTTACTACTAACTATAGTTAGTAGTTTTAGAAAACTATGATTATTTCCTCGGATAATAAGGTATTACAAGCAAAAAAAAACAATTCTCAAGTAGTAGAAGAGATAACGATTTTAGTAGAAAAAAATGATAGCTTAAAATTACGGCCTAAATGTTTAGCTGAATATATTGGACAAGAAAAACTGATTGCTCAGCTTAGTCTGATTCTTAATTCTGCCAAAATAAGAAATACTTTGCCAGAACATATTTTATTTTATGGACCTCCTGGTCTTGGTAAAACCACTTTGGCAAGCCTTATCTCGACTGAATTAAAATGCAAATTAAAAACGGTAACCGCAACCAACCTACAGAAAGTTGGTGACTTGGTAAGTTTGTTAGTAAATTTGGAGCCAAACACGGTCTTGTTCATTGACGAGGTCCACAGACTTAGAGCCCCGTTGGAAGAGTCTTTGTACAGTGCAATGGAAGATGGTAAAGTAGATATTTTGATTGGTAAGGGTCAGGGAGCAACTACAATGAAAATTGATTTAGAGCCTTTTGTCTTAGTTGGAGCCACAACTCAGATTGGTAAATTGTCTAAACCTTTACGAGATCGTTTTACAACCATATTTCGATTAGATCCATATTCCGAAAGCGACATGTTGACACTAGTGGAAAGAAATACTAAAATTTTAAACCTGAAAATGACAGATGAGGCAAAAATGTTGATTTGTCGACGATCTAGAGGAGTGCCTCGTATTGCTAATAATATCCTCAAAAGATTTGTAGATTTACAGACTGTAAATAAGTTAACGGAAATTGACAGAGCTAAAGCCGAGGAATTTTTGCTTAAACTTGGTATCTACGAAAAAGGCCTAACTAAAACTGACTTAGCTTATCTTAGAGCTCTACAAAATGGTAGTTTGTCCTTATCTTCACTCAGTGCTATTTTAATGGAGGAGAGTGAGACTTTGGAATTGGTTAATGAGCCGTTTTTGATCCATCTTGGCTTTGTTGAAAAAGACAGTAGCGGTCGTAAACTAACCCCAAAAGGTAAGGATTTTATCAGAAATTTTGATGATGATGCGGTAATTAGGTTGATGTAAATTCTTATATTTTTAATTTTACCTTATAATTACCTTATAAGACTAGGTTTTTTATCCATATCAGCTTGTTTAATTCGACTAATTTAGTTTCTTTAACTACTTTACTGATATTTGTAAAACTTCTTTCAAGCCGTTCAAGTCTATTAATTACTTTCTTTGTAAATTAAAGATAATCTAGAATAGAGTGTAATTAAACTTTAATTAATTTGAATTTACCTGTTTGTTTTTACATTACCCTATGTTTCCAGATTGCTGTATGAAATTAAGTTATCTCTTAAAATAAATTTTATTCCCCTAATTTTATTTTCTTTTAACCCACTCTATTTTACCAAATACACAGTAGAAGTAGGAAAAGCAAAATCGATTTTTTCATCTCTAAATTTCTTGATTAGCTCGAGTAAAATCTCTTGATTGATATCCATATAACTGTCGTAAATAGGTGTCTCCACATGATATACGACTTCAAAATTGATGCTATATTCCCCTAGCTCTTTCAGATGAGCTCGATCAAAAGTGGTTATTTGTTTAGCATCTATAATATCTTTGATGTAGACTGGTATCTGTGTTAAGTGTTCCACGGAAGTGGAATAAGTTACACCAAATTTAATCACAACCCTTCGTCTTTCCATGTTGGTATAATTGTTGATTCTTGAATTAGTCAATTCTTTGTTAGTTATTACTAAATCTTGTCCCTGCAAAGTTTTTATTCTGGTGTTTTTGATGCCTACATTTGTAACAGTTCCCATATCGTTCCCAACTATAATAAAATCTCCTTTTTTGAACGGTTTATCAAGGTTGATTGTAAAATAAGTAAAAATATCAGACAATATGTTTTGCATAGCAAAAGCAACGATAATACCAGCAATCCCTAAACCACCAAGTAAGGCAGTTATATCAAACCCTAAATTTTGAAGAATAATCAAAAACAGAATTGTCCAGATAATAATGGAAATAAATTTTCCTAAAAAATCTGCAGTTCCCGGATCTAAGTTATTTTTACCATTATTATTGGTTTCCTCCCCTCCTTCAGCGGTAGTCAAAGCATCTAAAATCGACTCTACTGCTTTTTGTAAACCTAAACCTAAATAAAAGTAAATCACAGTAGTAATACATATTGTCAGATAAGTATTCAGTGTAGGACTTATGTCTAAATATCTGAGAGAAAAATACAGAGAGACAATAAAGTAAAAAGGTAAGTTAATTACCGAGATTAAATTGTGTAAAATATGAATTAGTTTATTTTTATCCTGATTTTCATACTCATTAATTTTGCCTTGTAGTGTTTTTTTAGTAAAATGTGAAAATATAAAAATAAAGGTAAAAATTATAATTGCAACAATATACTTAGCTAAAGTATTGCCAAAGATTGTTAAATTAAAAAAAGGTATACTTTCTAAATAAGCATCGAATTTACTAAACATAATGATAATAAAAATTCTTTAAAAGAGAAAGGGTGATTCTAGCCAAGAATCAGCTTTGTGTCAATTTTATTATTATTACAGTCAAATTATAATCAACATTGTTATATAATATTGCCATTAAGTTGTATCTAAATTTAGTAATACTAACATGCTCAAAAAACAGAACAATTTAAATCCCTACTTATAGTAATTTAATTTTCCAAATTTTAGGCTAGTTCCGAATGATCGATAAAATAAACTTTTTGAGTATTTGACCAAAAAGACAAAGTAATTCAACCACTGTCATCAGTTATGGCATATTTGTATAATATTTTTCAGATACATCAGCAATCTCCAAAAACTAAAGCTAGAACTGGAACCTTAAACCTAGTTCACGGAACTGTGCATACTCCAGCATTTATGTCAATTGGCACTCTTGGAACAGTTAAAACTCTCACTAACAAGGAATTAAAAACCACCGGAGCCCAAATTTTGCTCAGTAACACTTACCATTTATGGCTCAAACCAGGTATCAAAGTGCTAAAACAGTTTGGAGGTTTACATCAATTTAATAGTTGGGACGGACCAATTTTAACAGATTCTGGAGGTTTTCAGATGTTTAGTCTCAGAAAAAATAATATTTCTAACGAAGAAGGAATCCTCTTTACTATACCTGAAAGTGGGGATAGGATTTTTTTTAGTCCAGAACAAAGTATGCAAATTCAGACTGTCATCAACTCCGATATTTCCTTAGTTTTAGACTATTTACCAGTAGAAGAAACGAATTATAAGCTGAATGAACAAGCAATTGAAAGAACTTTTAGATGGTCTAAAAGAAGCAAAAAGGAGTGGATAAAACTACACCAAGGTAAATGGATAGGCTCACAAGGTTATGACAAATCGGGTAAACAAAACATTCTTTTTGGTATAACCCAAGGAGCAAGATTTTTGGATCTTCGCCAGAGGTCTGCAGAAATGATTCTAGAACTAGATTTTCCGGGTTATTCAATTGGCGGTATGGCTATGGGACCAGAACCAGAAGAAAGCAGGTGGAACCAAGTTGATATTCAAACTAGTATTTTAGAAACTTACAAACCCAAACATTTATTGGGAGTAGGAACCCCTACCGACTTAGTTAGATTCGTGGGGTATGGTATTGATTTGTTTGACTGCGTCTACCCCACCCGAAACGCTAGGCATGGAACCTTGTTTTTTGAACTTGATGACAATACTTACACTACCGAACGAATTTTACAAAAAAAATTTGAAACAGACGTTAACCCAATCAATCCTAACTCCAATTTCGCAGAGCTTAGACAATATTCTAAAAGCTATTTAAGGCATCTCTTTAAAACTAGAGAAACCTTAGGTTATAGATTAGCCACAATGCATAATCTAGAATTTTATCATAATTTAACAGCTAAAATAAGACAAAAAATTAACACTGGCAAGTTTGATGAATGGTGGCAAAAATACAAATTTCAGAAAAATAACTAATAACTAATGGTAATCCCGACGATATTCTTGTATGTTTGTATGTCTAAATTCTAGTGTTTTTTATGGGTTAAATCTAAATTAACTTAAACAAACCCAAAAAACATACCACCACCAGTGCAACACTTAACCAAGGTAGATTTTAAACTTTGTAAACTACAACAAATACTGAAATGTAAAATCTTTACTCTTAAACAAGAGTTACTCCTGAGGAGTAAAAGGCATTAAGGCCATATGTCTGGCTCTTTTTACTGCTTTAGCTATTTTTCTTTGAAACTTTGCACCGGTACCGGTTTTATCCCTGTGGAAAATCTTAGCATATGGAGACACAAACTGTTGCAAGAAATCCACATCTTTGTAATCTATTACTCTTAAACCCATATGTTTAACTATACATTTTCTGTCTTTAGGTCTCTTAGCTTTTTTATTTAATTCATTATGACTCTTGATTTCCGTGGCTGAAGGTTTTTCTTTTGATTTTTGAATAAGAAATTCAGTTTGATTAAGAATTATATATCGCAGAACCTCTTTTTCTATATTTAATTTTTTCTCCAAACTACCAATTTTTTTACAATTTTCCAGTTCTAGCTCAAAATTCATTAATACATAAGACCCACTGTAATGTTTTTTGACTCTATAAGCTAATCTTTTTAAACCTTGTTTTTCTATTTCTATATTTTCTCCACCTATTTCATCTTTTACAAGTTTAGAGATTTTAGAAATCTGGGTATCTATTTGCTCAGCAGATAATTCTGGATTAAGAATGAAATATAACTCATATATTTGATTGGTGCCGATCATATTATAGATATATAGTTTTCAAACTAATTTAAGCTAATAGAACTGGGAGGTTAAGGACAAAATCTACTTTTGTCAAGTGCTTAGTGCTCACTTTTTGTGCTTCGAAAAATCAAGCTCACTAGCAAACACTACAAATAAAAAATTCTGACTAATTGAAATATCACTTTAATTTATCACTTTAGATATGAAAAAATGCATATCCTTCCAAATTATTCTAAAAATGAGTTGAAAATTAGCCAACACAAAAATCTAAAATTTTATCAGCAATGTTGATTCCTGTAGCAGCTTGTACATTCTTGTACTCCATTGTATGGTTTATCTCGTTGATAATATAACCAGTATCAGTTTCAAAAACATCTATTCCTAAAATTCCGCCACCGACTGCATCAGAAGCCATTTTACAAATATTCTGTAAATCTTCATCTATAGGGCAGTAGGTAGCTTTAGCCCCTCTAGCAGTATTTGTGATCCAGTGCTCTGTAGTGCGATATATTGCGGCCACAACTTTACCATCTATAGTAGCAGCCCTAATATCTCGGTTATTTTTCTTACTTATGTACTTTTGAACGATGTGAGCTTGATGAGTCACTCCAACCTGACATCTAAGATCAAATATAGCCTCCAAAGAATCTTCATCATTAACTTTACTGACAAATCTACCCCAAGAACCTTCCCTAGATTTAATAACTACAGGATAACCACCAAGCATATCAACAGCCTGTCTTACCTGGTTTTCCCCAAAAACCAAAATGGATTTAAGGTGAGGAACTTTGTGTTTTGTTAAAATTGTAGAGGTCTGAAATTTGTCGTTACAAATATTCATTATCTGTTTATTATTTACTATTCTAAGTCCAAGATTACTAAAAAATTCAATCGCCGCGTTACCTTTTACAGTAGAGACACATCTTTCTAAAAGACAATCAAACTGTAACCAGTAATCTATTTGCTGAGGGTCTAAAATAACTTCATTAAAATTGACCAGTTCAATATGAATACGTCGTTTTTCAGCCGCCTCAATGATTAGTTTTTCATCTAATCTAATTCCTGTATGAAGGAGTGCTATTTTTTTCATAATTTAGCAAATGTAGCAAATGTTAATTTCAAAATCGTTTAAAATTTTAGCTTTTTGTAATTTTAATTTGACTTGAAAAAATATTGACAAAGAGCTAGTTACAGCAAACGGCAACACCAAAAACAAATTTGTATTAAAAACACATATTAACAAACCAAAAAAATCATGGTTTTATGCTTTTTATTGCCCCCAATCCTCTTCTACATTTACTAGTCTTAAAGTAGCGATTCCACCGTTTTTACCATCTCCAATTGCGACCACTTCGAACATTTCTCCTGTTATAGGATCGGTTACTATCTCCCCGACCAAAGTACCCTCGGGTAGATCAAACCATTCTTCTGTGTTTGGATTTTGAGCTTTAATCATAATAAAAAAATTTAACAAAAAGTAAAAAAATAATAACTTAATAACTAATCTTGTCAAGATTGTTTAAATTTATCTACCATTTTAGTGCGGAATATCCACACTAAATTTAATTTAAATTTTTGATAAAGATATAATCTTTTAGACAAATTTATAAAAAATGACTTATGTAGAAGTTGTGACATATAATACATTTCAGCTTAAATATCTATTTAAGCATTTAGTTTTGGCTAGTTGTTTATTTCTTGCTTGTTTAGCTTTGTTGTGGCCCAAATTTGTAAATTTTAATCCTTTTTTAGGCTATTCTTTAGTGAATAACTTTTTGGATATTGTCTTATCTTTAGGCAACTTAATTGTTTTGATACTAGTCTTTTTTGAACTTTTTCGACAAAATATTCTCTACAAATTTTTTGTTTTAGGGCTGTTAACAATCTCTTTATGGCAAATCAACCTAGCCAACCCTAGCCTAGATGAGCTAGCTAGTATGATTATTTTTTGGTCAAATTTGGTTCTGTGGCTAGCAATTTTAGTTGGTTTTTGGCGATGGTTTCGACAACCCCTATTCAAAATTTGGCTGATTGTTTTAGGAGCATACTCTTTACTTGATCATTTGCTACTTTCTAGCCCTTTTGGGGTTTTGCTAGCTTGGGTTATCTTTCAAATAATCTGGCTTGGTTTTATTTCTGGTTTACTTCAAAAACCAACTAGTTTACTTTCTCAGATAAAATCTCAAAAATCATTTTTGTTTAATTCGGGATTAGAAAATCTAAACTTTAATAATTGGAAATACTTGAAACACGATATCAACACTTTTCAAAGATTACCTGTTCAATCTGGTCAAAATTTGTTAACACCTTTTCTTAAAAACGACCGGTTAAATTTTGAACAAACCTCTGTTTCTTCTAAAAACTCTTCATTAGCTACAAAAATCACTATTTCGGGGATGTCCATTTTTAAGCAAATTCTAAACTATACCGAAAACATTCCCAAAATTCTATTCACCAGTGTTCTATTCTTATTAACATTATTTTTTATTCAAAATCTAGTAGTAGCGACTGGTCAAGTTATTACTGGACACAATTTAGGATTACAATTTTTAGGCGAACCACCAGTGTCTCTCAATACCAGATTTACAGCTAGACAACCTATAGGCGATTATTATTTAGTCTTACTAAGAGGTTACGGTTTGATGCAACATCCAAATATTCTTGGTTTTGTTGGTATTTTAGGGTTTTGGTTAGCAATTTTACTTAAAAAATACAATACCAATTACAGATTAAAATCCCTAAGTTGGTGGTTAAAACTAATTAGCGGAGCAATTGTAGTTTTAAGTTTTAGTAGAATTGCTTGGATTAGCCTAATTTTTTTAATATTAGTTTATTTTTTGGATCAAAAAATAGGTTTACAGAACCTTAGCTCAGAACTGCTAAAGACTAAAATCTTTGAATTTATAAAACAGAAATGGTATATTCTATCTAGTTTTATCATAACTTTTGGATTCGTATTTTTTTCTAGATTTGCCTATAGTTATAGTAGCGATTGGGTTAGAATTAATGAATATGTTAGGTTTTGGGAAACTTTTTGGCAACTACCTTGGTGGCAAAAAATCTTTGGAATCGGGTTAGGTCAATACCCCTTTTATCACAGAAGCTACAATTCTGACCTTGCTTTGAGTATACACCAACCGATTCACAATCTTTGGCTAATGCTGTTTTTTGAATTAGGAATTTTTTGGTTTTCAGTCTTGATATTTTGTTTATCAATTTTATACAAAAACCAAAGAAATTAACAATTTGACATAATTATTATCCTGATTTTGTGCGTTTGAGTTTTTTTAAAAAAGCACAACTTACTTAGTACTTAAAATCTTGTGTAAAGATTTTTGGATCAACTTGCTTAACCTAATAAAAAAACAAATACACATTGACATTTTCAAATTTTATTTAAACAAAAGGTTATACCAAATATATATTTTACACATTTTACGGTTTTATGTTTCACAAAAAAACTAAAATATTTTTGGATAGTGCTAACCCTGCTGAAACAGCTCAGGCGATTGAAATGCTTGGTGGCTTAGATGGTCAAACAACTAATCCTAGTTTAGTTGTCAAAAATTTGAACCAATCAAGCAAAATTTCTGAAGAAGAAATGCTTGGTTTTTATAAAACTAATGTCCAAAAAATATCCAAGCTAATCCCAAACGGATCAGTGTCAATTGAAGTTTATGCAGATCAGCGAACAAGTGCTAAAGAGATTTACGAGCAAGCTATAAGTATGAATGAATGGATAGATAATGCTCACATTAAGTTTCCAACCATTCCAGCCGCGTTAGAGGCTGCTGCAAAATTCATAAAGCAAGGTGGCAGAGCCAATTTTACTTTAGTATTTAATCAAAAACAAGCCTTAGCTATTCATAATTTAGTAATTTCTGTAGGTGCTACCAAGGGTCAAGTTTTTATTTCTCCTTTTGTAGGAAGACTGGACGATATTGGTCTTAAAGGAGTTGATTTGTTAGCTAACGTTCAAAAGATGTACCAACAACTTCAGAGTCCGGTAGAAATTTTGGGTGCTAGTATCCGCAATCTCAATCATTTACAGTACTGTTTTGACATTGGTCTAGATATTGTCACTTTACCTTTATCAATCATAAAAGAATGGCACCAAAGCCAGAACATAACCTATTCTCCTCAAAACTTGACACCCATAGGATTTGAAAATCTAGATTACACTCAGAAGTGGCAAGACATAGACATTTCTCACGAATTAACAACAAAAGGATTACTAAAATTTGCTCAAGATTGGAAAAGTTTACTAGAATGAACTTTTTTAAAAGATTGTATCCATATTTGCCCCCTAACAAATTAAACCTTGTGATTTTTTTATTAAAAACCGAGATTTCGGTTAAATCTAATGTGGAGAGTATTTTAGTTTAATCTCTTTTAAGAAATTTTGAAAAATTTTGAAAGTCAACTTTAAATTCTTACTATCTGTAGAAGATTGATTAGAAATCACATTACCTCAGACTCAGTCAAGGTGAGAACTGGGGAAGAGAAAATTCTACCTAGGTTTAGGACCGGCTCTTACCAACGCTTGATATTCTTTTACAGCGTCATCCAAAACCTGTGCTGCAGTTCTGTTTTCAAAGTGCATTCTATAGATCATCTCAGACCAAATTCTCTCAGTTTTAGCCGGATCTGGTCTGTAATAACTATCCGCAATTAAAGCCCCTTGTGCAAATACTTGCTTCTGTCTGTCACCGAGTAGTTGCTCTTGAATTACATCTCTTCTAGCTGGAGGAAAGCCGGTTATAGTGGCTAACTCTTTTTGTTGCTCCGACTGCGACAAATATAGCATGAATTGTTCTGCCCAATATTTTTTAGCAAAATTTTGCTCTAATCTTTTACTTAAAACATCCATATAGAAAAATCCAAAAGTCTTGCGATTTGTCCCATCAAACTGAGGTAAGGGTACCACCTCAAAATTCAACCTCGGATTTCTCCGCTGAATTTCTGACGCAAAATAACTATAGTGAATTATATATGCCAATCTTCCTGAAGTAAAAGCTTCAACATTATTAGGCGACGTATTGCTCCATGTATATCTTTCGTCTTTAGGATCAGCAAAACTATAATAAAAATTAATAGCCTCTAAGGATGGATTGTTACCTCGGTCACCCTTTCGATTTAGTGTTACTTCTTCTTTTATATTATCATATATAGGGTTACCTTTTTGGAAAATTAAAAGTGGTAAAATTTCATGGTGTTTGTCTATGTTTGGAACAGGGCTTCCGATAATATTACCTGTACCTAGAGAAATAGCACTTTGCTCAAAAACTCCACCAAACTGACTTTGTCTAGTAAGGGCCGGTATTTGCACTAACAAATCATCCCAAGTTCTAGCTGGCAAAGGTATGCCAGCTTGATTAAGTAAATCTCGATTAACATACATTTGCATATTATCGACATAGCTAGTTATACCATAAACTTGGTCTTGCGAAATAGTGTCTCTTACTACCATATCCACAAAATCTCTTTTGTATAGCTCTAATATTCTTTCTTGAGTGTTTGGGTCTCGATTTTGAAAAGTAGATATAGGACTAATATAGGGTAAATATGCTCTTAAATCGTTATTATGAATGGAAAATATGTCCGGACCTTCTCCTCCTGCCATTGCTAAAAGCAGATCTCTATAATAATCTGGACCATATGTTTTATCTATTATTTTTATATTTACATTTGGATTTATTGACCTAAATTTACCTATTATATTTCTGTATGAGCTTGAATTCATCTGTGGAAATTTTGGTTTCCACCATATAAGCTCAACTTTTTCCCTAGGAATATTGAGTTCCATGATTATTTTGTTTTTAGGTATAAACAACAATACTAGTCCACTAACTATAACAAATACAACCAAAATAACCACAACAATCACTAAAGTCTTTCTAGTCTCCCAAAGATTTTGAATGAAATAAGGTATTTCCATAAATAATTAGAATTTACTTATAAAGTTTATCAATTAACCAAAAAACTATTTTAAAAAACAGACTGCTGTTAAATTTTTTCTATCCAGCCGAAGCAGTATAATCAAGTTCAAAATTGATGTCAAACAAATAAATCGTAAGTTTGAAATTTTTAAACAAACAAAATATAAATAAAATAAATTTATTTAAAAAATTTTTAAACTATCATAAACTATTTTTTTATGATATTACGATAATTATGATATTATGATAATCAAACAATAAGTAATGTAATAAATAGTTAGTTTGCAAAAGACTAAAAAATAGGTTATAATAAGGTTATAATAACTTTTATTTGGTTAAAATTAAAAAACTTTTCTCACAAAATACAATGGCTAAAAAACAAACACCTTCTAACAGATTAGGTTCTAATTGGTTAATGAATCAGCTTAATATTATCATTTTCTTGTTAGGTTTTAATTTACTAATGTCTTTAATCGTAAGAAATTTTGGAAGTTTTGTAATTAATCAAGATATTTTCCATCTAAAAATAGATTTATGGCTTATAACATTATTTGCTTTAACAGCTACAATAATGGTTTTTGTTCTAAATCTATTTAGAGATTACCCGGTATCTAGTATTCTTATTATTACTGGTATTTGGAGTAATATAGTTGAGAAATTAATTTTTGGGGGAGTTGCTGACTATTTAAATATTTACGTCGCACTAAGTAATTTAGCAGATTTACAAATATGGATTGGTCTAATTGGTCTAAACTTGCAAATTTGGTTTCCAAAACAAATGAAATACCTACAAAAATTTACAATTTCCCAGGCTCAAAATAATTTATGAATAAAGAAACTAATTCATCAATAAAAAACTGGTCAAAATTGCTCAAAAAATACGAGTCATTCGAATCTGATGAATCTCGCCGTCATTTCTTAGACATGTTAGATCCTAAAAATAGGAAAAATTTATTAAGATTGTATAACTTAAAACAAAAACAAAAAAAAGCCAAATCACAAAAAAATCTGAAATTTATTCCGAAGTTTGATTTTACTGATGCAATTTTGAACAGCTCTAAAGTAAAGGACTTAGAAAATTTATACTTTAGTAATGAAAATACTAACAATTTTAAATCTAAACTATTAAGTTTTTTAAAACCAATAATAGATTATTTTAAATCGTTAAAATTAAGTATTTATCGCAAAATTAAGAAAAAAGGTAATATAATCCCGTTTTGGTTAAACCAAAATAATAACAAACAACTCAAAGAAAAACTTAACAAAATTTTGATTTCTCGAAAACAACAAGTTTTTTGTCCAAAAAGGAATACAGACTCTACCCAACTAATACAGCAAATAGGTATAAATGTACCTAAGCCTATAAAATTAATTAGGTCTAACTTAACTAAGTTTTTCGGTAAAAAATTAGTACTTAAAGTACTTATAACGTCTACAATTATAAGTCTTATTTTGCTTTTTTTAGGTGGTACTATAAGCGAAAAATTTGAGAAATTATATTTAGTAATTCAAAGGCAAATTTACTCTAGAACCGAAAATTACGCCCAATGGGCAAATATTTTTATCGGAGAACAGGATAACTTACCAGATCAAGATATAGATAAAGATGGACTAACAAACTACGAAGAATTCTTGTTAAGAACAAACCCTTTAGATCCAAATCAAAATAATAACCAAGTTTTAGATGGAATAGATGTATTGTCGGGAACAAACCCGAAAAACAACCAATCTATAGCAGGTGATTTTATATCTACGAACATTCTCTCTTTGAGACTTCAAAGTTTAGCTGTAAAAAAACAAAAAAATAAGCCCGAAAAAAAGGTTATGGAAGAAACTACTTTCACAGTTGATGTGGATGCTATAAAAGCAGGATATTTATCAATACCAAAACTAGGATATGAGGATATATTAATATCTTGGAATACGGACGTCTGGAAAAACGATTTGAAAGACTTATTAACGCAACAGCTAATTCACACAAAAGAGTCTAGTATGCCCGGTAAACTAGGTATAACACATATATATGGATTTAATGCTCTAGTGGAAACCAAAATAGCTATGAATCAGGGATTTAGTTTTGATAGAATAGCTGAACTTGTGCCTAGAGATGAGATTTTTATTAGAGCATATGATACTAAAGGTAGTTTGTGGGAATGGAAGTATCTAGCTGTCAGTAAAAATTTATTTATTCCCGGAGATACTAGCCAATTTAATCAAGACGAACTAAGTCAATTACAGTTGGTTATACCAGATACCCAAAGCCAAGGTGCAAAAATGGTAGGCTTGAATGCAAGGTTGGTAGAAACTAAGAAAATCATAGAAATGGAAATAGATGATAATAGTAATTTGTAAACCTTTTGTCTTTGTTATTATTTCAATTTTATTTAGTATAGCTTAATTACTTAAAAGAATAAGATGGGAAAATCTGTTTCAGAATACACTAAAAACTTAATCCTACCCAGGTTTAGTTAGGATAACTCAATTAATACCCTTGCTTTACAACTATCTACTCTCTTACTGAAGAAGAATAAAGACTAGACAAGTTAATCAGTTAACTAAATATTATCTCAAGTCCAAAAACATAAAAGACGAATCTGCCGGATTCTGTGAATCTGGATCTGGTGGTCTATCGCTCAATACCATAAACACAAAAAAACTAGTAACAACCAGTACCATAATCAAGAATACGATTATAATCATTTTAGCTATAAACTCTTCTCTTTCAGAGATCCCTAATTTGGGCATATTTAAGCAATTTTAACAGCTGTTCCGTATACCAAAATTTCGGCAGCACCGGTCGTAATTTCAGCCGTAACAAAACGAACATTAATTATAGCATCAGCCCCCATCTGGTTAGCATCTTCAATCATTCTTTGGATAGCTTGTTCTCTAGATTCAGTAATAAGTCGAGTGTAGCTACACAATTCTCCACCTATAATACTTTTCAAAGCAGTAAGAAGCTCGTGACCAATATGTTTTACCCTGACCGTGCTGCCTTGAACAACACCTAAAATTTCTATAATATTTTTTGAAGGAATAAAATCTGTAGTTGTAATTATCATAACCTATTTACTTAACCAAGCTATTAGTTTAACTAAATAAATATTTCTGTTAATCTGTTAATAATATTAAATAAATATGAATTATATTATATATATAAATAAATATTATATAATATTAATAATTAATATAGATATTTCTGTCAATATTATTTATAAAGTAACTATTAAATCCTAATTGATTGTTCTTATCTTAAAAAGAATAAGTAATACAAAAAGAATAAGTAATACAAATAAGTAAAATAATAAGTAAAATAATAATTCAATATATGCCAAATTGATATTAGTTAAAAATAGTTGATAAATTAATATAACTCAGTTCAGTTTTAAAAAATCGTAATTAAATGATTATGTTCTTCTAATAGTTTTATATTTGACAAAGAAATCAACCTGTAATACAATCACTGAACACTTACTTTTTAAGTAAAAGTAAAAAAATTACATTTTTAAAAAATGTATAACAAAGAAGAAAGAAAAAAAAATATAAAAAGAATCATTCTCTGGTCAATCATTTTAGGTGCTGTTATTGCCTTATTTATACCTATTTTATCTGTTGGATCAGTGCAAGTAATTATACACAAAGAAAAATTGTTACATACATCAAATTTTTTCTTCCTTATTGCGCCAATTTTGTTAAAAGATGTAAACGGAAACATTCCGACATTGGATCCTTGTGATTTTGGACCTTGTCTTGAAGGTATAGAGGGGACTGGAAATGTTAAAGATGCAAGTAATTTGATTTTCTCTTTTGTTGATTATGCAATTTACATTGCTTTTGGGATCGGTGTTTTAATGTTGATTTATAGTGGCTGGCAATGGGCTGCTGGATCATCTATACTTGATAAGGATGGCAAAGTAACTAGTGCACAAGCAAAAGAAACTTTTAAAAATACTGTTATAGCTTTGATAATTATGGGATTAATATATCTCATTTTCAGAATAGTTTTAGATGTATCTTTGATAGTTCAGAGACTCCTTATTGGTGGTAGTTAATTCACCTCACTTTGGTCAATTTTTCAAATTAAGAAAGATTTGAAGTAGTTTTAGAAGGTTTTTCTGGTAAAATATACCCTTTTCGTTAAATATCAATAATACCCACTCAATTGTGAGAAAAGTGAAGCAATTCCGTTGGAGCTAGTTACTCCTGTGAGAGCAAGAATCCGTTAGAGTAGCTATAAAGGCTGGTTGTTTTATGGATCCTAGATCAAGTCAAAGAATGACATCCTATCACTACAAACAAGAAAAAACAATCCTATCTTCAGAAAAATCAACCATCAATCAGTGTTAATTGATTAGTAACTGACATAAACTATTTTTTGAAGTTAGAATCGAAAGTCCAAATTTTTTACAGATTTTGTAATATAAAAGATAAAGAGAATTTGTAACTAAAAATTATCTCTAGTCTTAATCAAAAAAAATTATACTAACTGACAAGTTTACCCCAAAATTTTGACAAATAAAATAAAACTTGATTGGTTAATTTAACTAATTTTTCCAAATTATGTCTAAAAAAAACACACTTCACAAAACTACACCAGTAGTAGCTATGGATGCTGCAGAAAAAAGAAAAATGGCTGATCTAGTTGCCTCTCAAATAAAAGCCAGTTTTGGTCAGGGATCCATTATGAAGATGGACGAGATAGTTAACACCGATGTAGAAGTTATTTCTACGGGCTCTTTGTCTGTGGATTTGGCGACTGGTATTGGCGGATTTCCGAAAGGTAGAATCATCGAGATCTATGGACCAGAGTCGTCTGGTAAAACCTCCCTTGCTTTAGCTACAATTGCCCAAGCTCAAAAACAAGGAGGTATTGCGGCTTTTGTAGATGCAGAACATGCATTAGATCCAGAATGGGCGGCAAAACTAGGAGTTAAAGTAAATGACTTGTATTTATCTCAACCAAGCAATGGAGAGGAAGCTTTGGAAATAGTAGATAATTTGGTTAGATCGAATGCTTTTGATGTGATTGTGGTTGATTCAGTAGCTGCTTTAGTACCCAGGTCCGAATTGGAAGGTAATATGGGAGATAGTCAGATGGGTGTGCAAGCTAGGTTGATGTCTCAGGCTCTTCGCAAACTTACTGGTGGAATTTCCAAATCCAAAACCGTAGTAATTTTTATCAACCAGATCAGACTCAAAATTGGGGTGATGTTTGGTAACCCCGAAACTACTACTGGAGGTCAAGCTCTCAAATTTTTTGCTACCCAAAGACTAGATGTTCGCAAAGTTGGCAATCTTAAATCTGGTAACGACAATGTCGGTGTGAGAATTAGAGTTAAAATCGTCAAAAATAAAATGGCAGCACCTTTCAAGACTGTCGAGTTTGATATGATGTTTAATGAACCTGGTGTTTTTTCTACTGCTGGAGAAATTGTTGATATTGGAACAAATTACGGGATTATCGAAAAAACTGGCAATACTTACAAACTCAAACTAGGTTCTGAAGATATAAAGCTGGGGATTGGAAGAGAGAATGCTAAAAAATTTTTGTACGAAAATAAAGAAGTTTTAACCAAAGCTAAGGACTTGATTTTTGCTGAGTTCCAAAAGAGATTAAAAGAAGGCAGAGTAGCTATTGGTAATGTGGCAGAAGCAAGTGTAGATGAAAACGAAGAAATGGAAGATCTTATATCAAGCGAAGATTAAGCCTAGTTATCTAGGTGTAAAAATTTGCAATTTTTATGCTTTCATCCAACTGTAACATCGACACAAAACCTCCTGCTCCGTTTTTTGCTTTGATAAATTAGTATCTTGTCTATACCTCTTTAGGCACGATTTATTTTTTATCAGATAAATTTCTTAAGAAAAGAAGTAAGTAAAAAATTTTTTATGATTCAAAAAAATAGTTTTGCCTTCGGTTACCTTAAGAGAAAATGACTTAGATAAAACATTGTTTTAAATTAAAACAAGCTTTCCATCTAAGTGTCTAAATGTTTTTAATTTTTAGCTTGATAATAAGCTTGACGAGATTGTTTTTGTACTTTAGTCATTGGATAGTTCTACTATTTTGTTCTGACAATCTTTATTTCTTTACTTGACTAACTTTCTTATCTCTTATGTTTTTTGTGTTTTTTGATCGTTTTGTAACTTAGTTTTCTCAAAATCCAACATTTTTATTGTTCGAAGATTTTTTGGAAAATTTGTATATTTCAGGAATAAAATAAGCAAGTTCAGATAACCATCTATTTATAGACTAATAATTACTATCTTCTTCTAGATTTTTGTCTGGGTCATAAATTCTCAAAAAATTTGGTAAAGGTTTGTTATACCTACATGCATTTGCCATTGCCAGCTATCTGTAGCAACATCACCGTCAACCAAGGTTTGCATCAAGTGTCTAGCTCCCCAATGCCAGCTAACCGCGTAATCAATTAATAGTCAAAAATGTAGTACGCACAGCCTTCATTCTAAGATTTGACCAACTAACAGTTTTTAATTGCTTCATAGCGACATTAACTAATAAAAAATCAATTTCCCCCAACTTCCATTTTCCCAAAAAAATCATCTTGTTCAGTGTTTGGCATATTTTCTTCTAGTAATAAAAAATTAGAGTTTTCTATGGCTAATAGAAATTTAGATTTTTTTCGGTAAAATCAACTATTTACGGATCTTTATTCTTATTTAAACCATATGAATTTGTCTATCCCTATTGAAAAATAAGATTATTTGGTGTTTATCCCGCAGCTACGTGTAAAGTTCCTGTATTACTTCCATAGAATTATCATGCATTAAGAACAGTTGGGAACTAATAGACTTTAACTGCCTATCTAAATCTTGCAAAGACTCATATAAAAATCTGACTCTTAAAACTCTTACTTCCCCAAGATTCATAAAAATACAGATCTACAATAAATATTGGTAAAACCAAAAAACGGGCTGATAAGCAGCTACAAATCCAGAATTATCTAATGATCTCAAACCACGACGAAACCAAAAAATATTAATCCTAGCCATATTTGCGTACTGAATAAATTCTTGTAACTTGCCCAAGTTTACAGCAACTCATACATTCATCTTTTAAAATACAGCCAGACAAAAGTCTTGACAAAGAGCTTTAAGTATAGATTTTGTTTTGTCGTGTTTGGTAGATTTAAATTTATTAACCCAGAAATTTGCCCCAATACCGAATTGGATGATGCTTGGTTGGCTTTTAAAATTTTGCTGCAAAAAAATATTACCGTAGACTCTCAAGAAAAAGTTAAGCAATGGTTCAAGAATTTTTTTAATTTAACAGATACTTGCCAAATCTACCTTACCGACAGCGGAAGAACGGCTTTGTATTTGATACTTAAAAGTCTAAATTTGCCCAAAAATAGTCAAGTTTTAATACAAGGTTTTTCGTGTGTGGTGGTGCCAAATGCAGTACTTCAAGCAGGATATCAACCAGTAGTCTGTGATATTGAACCGCAAACTTTTAACTTTGATTTAGATAAAATAGAAGACAAAATAACTCCACAAACCAAAGCCTGGATTGTGCAACACACTTTTGGAATAATGGTTGATATGCACAGAGTCAAGCAAATTTGTAACCAACATAAAATTGTCTTAATTGAAGACTGTGCTCACTCTTTAGGATCTACTTTTGCCGGTAAACCGGCTGGTAGTTGGGGCGAAACCAGTATGTTTAGTTTTGGCCGCGACAAAATAGTTTCCTCAATTTTCGGTGGAGCTGTCATTATCAATAAACCTAACTCAGAATGGCAACGAAGATTAAATCAAGAATATCAAAAACTTCCACCTTTGGAACCCGAAAAGGAACTTAAAAGTTTGGTTTTTACGATAATCTCAGGATTTATACTACCTTTATATCATTTTTGGGTTGGTAAAATAGTATTGTCTTTAATCATGAAATTAAAAATAGTGCCGGATATTTATTCATATGAAGAAATGTTAGGAACAGACAAATTTTTTGGTCAAAAATATTCCGACAAGTTGGCTTTTTTACTCCTCAATCAACTAAAAAAGTTTGAGAAATTTAGAATACATAGGAAAAAAATAGCCAAAATCTACTCGGATGAGTTAAATTTAAAATACTACCCACAAGCTAGTTACCTAAGGTTTCCTGTTAATTTAGAGTGGTTAAAAGACCAAGAAGATTATACAAGCCTATATAACTCAATTTTGTCTCGTTGTAAGAAAGAGGGTATTTTTTTAGGAATCTGGTATCAAAATCTGTTCGCTAACAAAGAAACTGATTTATCAAAGTTTAACTGTCGTCTGGAAGACTTGCCAACAGCCAAAAGACTTTTACAAAAAAGAGTGATTAATCTGCCAACTCATATTCATGTAAACAATGAAGATGCTGTAAGAATAGTCAAAGAAATAAACACAGCTCTACAAGCACAATCCACCTAAATTTGGTTTTCTTTTGTAAGTTTATTGAACAATTTAAGAACAATAGAGTTTCTACCCATAAGAAGGTTTAACTCCTATCAGACAAAGATTAGCAATTATACAAACTTAAACTTTTAGTAAAACATCAAACAAATCTACTTAATATTGGATTTGACAATCCAAGTTGATTATGACTAAACACATTTTGTATGTCAAAAAAAAGTACTTCAAGCGGCAGTCAAAATATTTCACTATCCTCAATTGACTCTCAAAGAAGTTTACGAATCCAAAAAATGGAAAAACTGCGAGCCAAAGGACACGAGCCTTTTGCAGTCAAAAGTCGGCGAGATTTTACTTTAGGTTTTGTTAGTTTTTGGTTTAATTTTGTTCATGATTACGATTTGAATAATTTTATAAACGAGTTTCCCGAACCGGAAATGCAGTATCATTTTTTGGATCAAGCCTTGTTTCCTAGTAGTTTGATAGAAAAACAAGAAAAAAGGTTATTTCTTAGACAGATGTCTAAAGATGTCGATTTAGACCTAGAAGATGAAGAAATTGGAGATATCTTAGATTTTGATGAGAGTGAGTTAAACGAAGTAAGAAAATTTTTCCCCAACCTGCTCAAAGTTTCTATGGAAACTAGAGAAGAGTACTTGAATACTTTTTTCGGACTTAAAAACAAAAATCCGCAAGACGAGACTGAATTGCAAATAAGTTTAAAACCAAACCAAAGGGTAGTTCTAGCTGGTAGAATCAAATCTAAAAGACTGAGCGGTAAAATTGGTTTTGCTACCATAGAAGATGAAAGTTTACCAGAAGGTTTTCAGTTTATCTTTAAAAAAGATGTAATTGATAACAGACCCAACTTAATAGAAAAAAAACTTAACAAGATTTTACAAAATTCCTTGACTTTTGAAGACCTAAAAACCCTAATCGATGAAGGTGACTATATTCAAGCTAGTGGTTATTTAGACAAATCACAGCGAGGTGAACCTAGTTTGTTTGTTGAATCTTTTATCATTTTGACTAAATGTCTACGACCACTGCCAGAAAAACTAGATTATGAGAATTTTGAAGAAAGATACACCAACCGTGTAGTGGATTTTAAGATGAACACCAAAGATCCAAATGGTTTGTCAGTACGAGATTTGGTAAGGTTAAAACAAAAATATTGGTCAATTTGGCGAGAAGAAATGGAAAAAGAAGGTTTCTTAGAAGTTGAGTGCCCAGTTTTTGAACACATTCCAGGTGGAGCTGAAGCTAGGCCCTTCACTACTTTTTACAATGAATTAGACCAGGAAGTTTATCTTAGAATTTCACTTGAATTACCTCTCAAAAAATTGATTGCTGGAGGTTTTGAAAAAGTTTTTGAAATTGGTCGTATCTTCCGTAACGAGGGCTCCAGTCCCCAACACTTACAAGAATATACTCAGATTGAGTGGTATTGGGCATATGCCGACTATACGGATGGTATGAAATTGGTTAAACGGATTTATCAAAGAATTGTCCAAGAAATTTTAGGTGAAATGATCCAAACAGATTATTATGGCCACCAAATTAACTGGGGTGAATGGTGTAGCCTAGAAACTGCCTTAAAAAACGGTTGGGGACTAGCAACTGTAGATAAAGTCTGGGAACCAGATATTTCTGATAAAAAAAATAAGTCTAAAATCGAGCTAAAACCGGAAGAGGCTAATATCTTTGGTTGGCCGATTATCCCATATTTCGAAGCTATCAGATTTTATTCTCAAGGTAAAGTCGATTTTGAAGGTAAATCTTTGGAGGAATTGTTGCAAATTGCTAAAGATAACGAGGTAGAAATCGAACCGGGTACAGCAATATCTGGTGTTATGGATAAAATTTACAAAAAAGTAGCTAGACCATATATTCAAAATCCCATTTTTCTGGCTTTAGTTCCGGTTGAGTTAGAGCCATTAGCTAAAAGGCACCCACCCAGACCGGATTTGACCGAAAGATGGCAAATTGTAGCTGGCACTGCCGAATTGGGTAAATGTTTTAGTGAGTTAAATGATCCAATAGACCAATTTGGTAGATTTGAACAACAACAAGCCGCCAGAGATGCTGGAGACGAGGAAGCTCAATTTATGGATGAAGACTATGTTAAAGCCTTGGAGCTTGGTACTCCACCAATGGCTGGTTTTGGCACTAGTGAAAGATTTTTGTCATTCTTGCTTGGTAAGCATATTAAAGAATGTGTCACTTTTCCACATGTTCGTAATGAAAATAATCCGATAAGAAAGTCTAACCGAACAATGGTGGCTCATATTGTGCTTTTAGATGAAAACAAAATGAACGATTGGCAAAAATACAATACAGTTGCCCACTTAACTGCTAACTTTATCGCACGTGAAAGAAAAAACATACTAACAATAGAAAAAGTTAAAACTAAGGACGGAGAGCAAATTGATATAAACATCCAACCTTCAATTGTCATTAAGAAGTCGATAAATTCTCTGGATTTGCTAAGATTAAAAAGGCAAGCTGAACAGGAAAAACTCTTAGTCACAGTCTTTACCGAGGAAATGCAAGCTATGAGTCACGATACTGAAATAAGTGTTGAGTATTTCCAAAAAACTGCCGAACAGATTAAATACTTAGGAATTTTAGTTTATGGTACAAAGAGCAATGTAGAAAAATTGACTGAGGATTTTGAGAAAATTTAGATTTAAATCTTCACTGTATTTGCTTAAATTTTGCAAATTAGAGTTTTTTAAGAACTAGATAAATCTCTAGCTTTTAGAGAAAGTAAGAGATAGCCCGGCAGAACAAATCTCCCTTAATTATGAATTAGGTTTTTAGATTTAGAGAAACCTCTCAAAAAGATTTTGTCTCACAAGATTGGCTAGTGTGTCGTCTGGAAAACCCCTTGGTTTGATGTTTTTTAGGTTTAACCTTGGCAAAATAAACCAATCTGCCAGTTTGGGATTTTTAGGCAAACAGGAACCGTGTAGATAAGTTCCCACGGCTCTATTGACCACACACCCCTCCAGTTTTTGAGTCGAGTTGTTACCAAATCCCGACAAAGTTATACCCAATGGTTGAGCTTTTGACAAACCTAGATGATCACAAACAGATCCGTCAATATCATCTGAATTTTCTATACAATTAGCCCCATCGACAGTTTTTGACCAATTAGAGGCAATATCAGGATCAAAAAAAGTCTGACCGCCGTGATTTTCAAAACCTACCAGTCTGTAACCCTTTAATTCAGGAATTAAACACTCAGTTACAATGTTACCAATACATCTAGACTTTACTGCATTATCGGGTGATCTAGTAACTACGGGAAAAATACCAATACCTACAATTTGCCTACCGTCACCTGTTACAAACGATTTACCTAATAATTGATAACCTCCACAAATTGATAATAACCCAACATTATTTTTAATATCTTCAACTAACTTTTGTTTTTTAGTTAGTAAGTCTCGAAAAATTAAATACTGTTCATTGTCTTGTCCCCCACCGATAAAATAAAAATCCGTTTGCTCCGGTAGAGGTTCCCCAATGTCTACTGTTTGGTATACATACCTAACACCCATCTTTTTTAATCTGTATTGTATAGCTAAAATATTACCCATATCTCCATAGATAGACATGTGCTTAGGGTAAAGATGAGTGATAAAAAATAGGGACATATTGCAATGTTTAGCAATTCTCAAAAAATGTTTAACCCAATCAGTATAGTCAAGTAGTAAAAAATATTTTGTCTAATCAAAAAAAATCGATTTTTAATTCTAAGTTAAAAAGATAAAAGATGAAATTTTGAGCCCTGTTTAAGACATCCTATCCAAAGATTTAGATAGTTTTATTATCAAAATCAAGGTGAATTTAAGGTTTTTCTATGAATCAAAAAAGATAGTTGGTACACAACATTCATTTATTCACACTCAAGCAAACTACATTTTCAAAGGTAATTTTTTTAATCTACTAAAAATTCAGTTCTAACTAAAAGGCCAAAGTTTTTTAAGCCATGTACCAAAAACAGAACCAATATCTGAATTTGTGTTACTTTGGCTAATTCTAGCTGTAAATGCGTTTTTGCTAGCTTTACTGTAATTAATTTCTTCAGAATGAAAAAGATAATAAGCTGCTAAAGCAATACAATTTATAAAAGAAGGGTCGCCATTATAATCAGGTAAAAATTCAATTTTTTTAGGATCAAACTGGTATTTAAAAATAGCTAATTTTAAAACATATCTGGCCACGTCTTCAATCCCTTTTAAAGCTGATCCTCCGCCAATCAAAATCACCCCACCCGGTAGCTTGCCTTTTTTGCCAATTTTTTGTAACTCTCGATTGATATAAATAAAAATCTCTTCTACTCTAGCTCTAGCAAAATCTCTAATTTCTTCTAACTTAAAAGTCTCGTTAATTTGCAGATCTGGATTATACATTTCTATTTCTTCTACATCGTCAGAAACATTATCACTAAGATCTAAATGTTGCTTTTTGATTTCTTCTGCCATTTCTATAGTAGTCTGCAAACCAACAGCTAAATCTGCAGTAATATGCTCGCTCCCTACTGGAATTACACCACTAGCATAAATCTCTTCATTTTCCCATAAAATGTAAGAAGTCGAAGCATAACCAATATCAACTAGCAAAGTCCCGGATTTTTTTTGACGAGTAGAGAACAAAAAATTGCTACTGGCTAGTGGAGTAAAAATTTGATCAGAAATATCAATACCAGCTTGAGTAATTACTTTAGTAAAATTCCTTAAAAAACTAGTTTCCACACTGATAATCAAAGTCTTAGCTTCTAGTTTGTTGCCAAGCATTCCTACTGGATACCTAATTCCACTTTGATTATCCACCTTAAAGGCCTTTGGAATAATGTGAATTATCTCGCTATTACCCACACCAAAAGCTTTCGTTAGACTATCTTGTACAACTCTTTCGACATCCTCTTCTTGAATTTCGTTATCTGGTCTAGAAATTACTGCCAAACCCTCCGAATTAACAAAACTAACACTTGTTCCGCTAATTCCAAAAACAGCTTTTCTAATAGGCAGACCAACAATGCTTTCAGCCTGGGCTACAACATCAATTAAAGACTCTGTAGCCTCGGTCATGCTGGTTATTATACCTTTTTTTATACCCGAAGATGGTTTTTCCACCAAAGCTAGTATTTGAACCTTATCTTGATCGTCAAGACTGCTCTTCGCAACGGCCAATTTTATAGAGTTAGAGCCGATATCTGTTGCCACTAAATATGGATCTCTGGACACTACTAGCTTAAATCATTATTTATGTTTTTATAAAATAATCTTATAAAATAAACTTACAAAGAAGGTGATAAAAACCATGGGAAAACTCAACTAGTTTTTACTTTTTACCTGTTCTGATTAGAAATTCCTCCATAGCTTGATAACTACTTCGACGAATAGCTTTTCGTTTCTTTTGAAGTTTGGAAGGTGACTTTACCAAATACCTAGTTTTTCTTTTTCTAGCCACAAGATTGGAAAGCTTGACTCTTTTCACAAACCTAGCTACCAATTTGACATCAGTATCACCTTCGATTCTTTTAACTTTTATCATAACACTTAAGTTTAATAACTTTTAAAATTAAGAATTAAAATTTTTAATTTTTATTGATATCCTCTTCGTTATTAAGAATAATAAGAGAAAACAAAGAAATCACTGGTAATATCAAAAGTACCAAAATTAAATTGTTATTGTCAACATTGAAAAAGTAATGAGAAAAAGACACCATAATCGACACCACAAATACAACTAGCTGAACTATCCTAGTGGGGATTTTGTGCCATTTAGGAAAATCCTTTCTCTTAGAGAAAATTAAAACAAGCAGAACTATAATAGAACAAATAGTTATGAACACATTAATCTCAATAGAAGAGGGTGAAATCACCCAAGTTGACATGAGTAGACCTAAAAAAAGCAACCAATTAACGTAAATAAAATAAGTGTAAGGTATTAGGTTCATATAACTAATTTAAATTTTACTCTAAACTGCCAAGGACTTTACTTTAACTGGTTTAGTCCTAACTGATTTAGCTGGATCTTTTACTTGCTTCAAATAGTAAAGCTTGCTTCTTCTAGCTCTTCGCAAAGGCGAAACTAAGACAATTTTTTCTATAAGAGGGGAGTGCAGAGGGAAAGTTATGACAAC
>CAKZLR010000050.1 GCA_937127165.1 uncultured Candidatus Peregrinibacteria bacterium | reverse complement strand
TGTTCTCTGGCACTCATATAACCTATTCAACTGTGTATCCCCACAAACCTCTGCTTCCACCTGTATTAAACCATGATCACCAAAAGCTACTGTAGATAGTAATACCAAAAAAACTAAGGTTAAACCATGAAAAAAGTTTCTAAAGCTTATTTTGGCCATAAAAATTATTATATTAACCAATGTTTCATATAACTAAGATTCATCTATTTTCCATACACCTAATAAAATTAGCAACGTCAGTTGGACCTTTAAATGCTTTGCGAACAATGGAACCATTCTCATCACGATTACTAAAATCGCTTTTGAATTCAAAATCTTCTTCTTTTGCACAGTCGCAAGCATTAGCATTTTGTTGAATACAACTTGCTATAGATCTCATACATGTACCATTCCCATCATTGCAAGAATAAGGACTAGTCTTAAATCTACCAGCACCAACATTAGCCATACACTGATCAAAACCCCGACACTCTCCCTTTACGTTAGGATTAGGAGAATTAGGAGAATTTCCAGAATGTTCTGGAGGGATTGATGATCCTTGGCTAGATGAATTATTAGAAGAATGCGGTTCACCTGTCGAAGTTGGAGGAGGTAATGGCCCCCTTGGATTTAAACATTCCTGAAATTTTTTAACATTTGCTTTTTCTATTCTACCTAAATCATTTACATAACCTACACACTCTTCACTACAACCATAAGATCGAGTATTTCTATCTTTACATGATTGAATACAATTCTCTCTTCTGACTTGTGTTTCTATACTACATTTAACTATACATTGGTAAAACCCAACACAACCTGGAAGGTCAGTATTTGGATCTATTTCCACTAATTTAGCATTAGGTCCCATATTTAGTTCTTGAATGAAACCAATTGATAATCTTTCTGATAAAGGGTTAATTACGCCCATTATAACTATGGGTAAGCCTACAAGTATAATTCCTACGAACAAGGACTCAACCGATTCCATTACGTATTTTACCGCATTACCACTTCCTATAGAAATGATTGCTAAATATGTCGATCTTGCAAAAAATGTCACCACACCTAGAAGCAAAACTTGGTATGTGATTTGACTAATACATGCCAGTAAAGAGGGCACTTCAGTAGAAGTTGCTTGACAAGCTGGCAAAAAATCTCCCAACCTGGTGGCGTTGCCATCGGCAAAAACAGTGGTAGTGGGTAAAATACTCACAAAAACTAAAAAAATACCAACTACAGCTAAAAACTTGTGAATTCTCGCGAAAAATTGCTTAAAAGGCTTGTTTTTCATATTTAGAAATTTTAAATGAGTAAAGTTATCTACTTTTTTATGCAATGATATTTCTGAAAAAAGCAAAGTTAGGCTTGAATTATAGCTTAGAATATTTAAATTAGCAAGGTTTATAATTATAATGTATTAAATTTGAAAAATTTCATAGATTTACCATTGCAAAAAACTTATCGCATATAATATATTTGTATAATTCCTAAACGATTGATAGATTTAGAATATTAAAAAATAGAATATTAAAAAAGTTTATATTTTCAAACGAAATAACAGATTAAAGGATATTTCAAATAATTTAGTTTAATAAGTTCTTGAAAAAGTTGTACCAAAATTAGCAACAAGTTTCTGATGCCTTAACTCAAAGAAACAACCAAAAATCGTATCTATCGAAAGCTGAATCCACTACAACAAAACCTTGGTCTATAAGCAAACTTTGAATTTTTTCACTTCGTGAAGATTCTCTATCTAAAATAACTAGCTTGGTATTGTTTTGTATTAACTCTGCAAATACTTGGGAAACTTGACTATCCTCAAAATGATAATCCACTACAAATTTTTGACCATTTTGTCTTTGGGATAAAAAGTACAGGTCAGGACGATTTGCAACTATAAAAATTTTGTCATCTGGCTTTGTGTGTGTTTGGATGATTTCTACCATTCTTGGTTGAGTGGTAATTAGGTGTTGGTTATAACCCTCTTGCCATTCTCGTTTAGTTTTTTGACCAGCAACAAACCTTAAAAAATCTATAAAATAGACTTCAGATGAATGAGAATTAAACATCAGATTCCCCACCGAAAAATTGCTCATAAATATTTGCAAAATCAACAGTCCTAACAAACCATCTTTTAATTTTTGTGCCAAAGATGTGTAATTACAATTAATTTTTTCTAGTAACACTCCGCCAGCAAGTACCAAAACGGGCAAAACTTGTAAAAAATAATGTGGATAATTTCGTTCGGAAATAAGACTACTAAACATAGCTACCGCCAACCAATTTGTCAGCCAAAACCATTTTATGTTTATCTGTTTTGTTAAAAACAACCAACCACTCGTAATCATTGTTATAACCAACAAAAATAGCCTTAATTTTATCCCAGAAAGCCACTCAATAGTGTATCCAAATAAAATCACGGAATTTGGCGAGTTTATGTAAACCTTATTATAGTCCAAAATAGCAAAATACAAATCATAAAAGTTACCTTTCCAACCATAAATTAAAACAGTCAAAATATATGGCAAAAAAACCACTAACCCGATATTACCAAAAATTTGCCAAAATCTTTTTTCTGTAATGGTTTTCTTAATAAGTTCTAAAACTTTCTTGCCAGAAGTGTTATACAACTCGCCTTGCTGGTTTTTAGCATTTTTAGAATCTCTACTGTTCTTCAAAGAAACATAATAAACTATCAGACAAAAACTTAAAACAGCCACTTCAACCGCTGCATGAACTTTAGTAAAAATAGCTATACTCCACAAGAAGGTCCCCAAAATAAGCCATCTAAAATCCAGCTTTTGTTTGTTGATTTGTTTCAATTGATAAGCGATAAGCAAAAAGCCAGTCCAGATTAAAGGCATAAAAATATTTTCGGCATTAAAAATCGAACCTTCAAAAAAGACCGCTAATAAAACGGTAAAAATACTTGTAGAAATAGCACTATTTTTTTCGCTGAAATCAAAAATCTTGCGGCTAACCAAATAAAAAGCAATTATACCCACAATGGATAAAAGTACATTCAATAACCTCAGTGGCCAAAGCCATGGCCCAAACACCCAGTAACTAAATGCATAAATCAAATAAATCATTGGTGGTTTGTGATCCCAAGCATCCAAATATAACCAACCACCTCGAGTAATTGTTTGCCCGATAGCCATATAAATATTTTCGTCACCATACCACCATCCTTCAAACAAAGAAGGAATTCTGAGAATAAATAAAATGATGGCAAGAGATACTAAATACCAAAAACTTTTTTTTGAATCTAACCGAAGCATAACTAACCTAAACTGGTTTTAGTTTGTGACTTGGCCAAAAAGCGATATATCTAAGTTTTAGGAACAACTAATGGGAACAACTAAAAGTATTAGAATTTAAAATTTAAGAAATTAACATAATTTTTGCACAAAATTAAAAATACAAAATTTTTAACTTACATTTGATAATAATCAACAACTTTCTAACTTCTAGATTAGACTTGATACAGACCGATATGAAAGGTTTAGTTTTTAACTATTCTTATTGCCGCCTTTGCCTTGCAAAAATTTATCTACAATGTTAGTCTCGTATTTTAATCTTTTACTTTCTCTTTCTTTAAAATTCTCAAAAGATTGTTCTATAGCATCACTAATTTGATCTGTGAAACTAATCCCGTCAGCCTCCCAAAGATAAAAAGCCATCGAGCCGGGAATCGGATTAATCTCAGTGATGAATATATTACCTTGTTTATCTAACATAAAATCTATACGAACTACACCACTGCACTTACAAGCAGTATAAGCTGATATGGCGGTTTGTTGTAAAAAATTTTTTAATTCTTCTGGAATTTTGGCGGGTAATTCTCGGTTTAATTCAGCCATGCCGCCTTCCCCTGAACTCTTTTTACCACCTCGTTCGTATTTATCAGCAAAACTGAGAATTTCGTCTTTACCAATAGGTTTTTCAATCGGACTAGCCTGCAACTTTCCTTTATACTGTCTCACAGAACAGTTGTACTCTATAAAATCTATTAATAATTTCTCTACCACTATTTCATTGTCCAAAAAACTAGTCTCCATCAAATATTTTTTAATTTCTACTTCGGTTCTAGCGATTTTTATACCAATACTAGAGCCTAAATGAGCTGGCTTGATTATTACCGGCAAACCTAATTTAATTTTAATATCTTCTACTATTTTATCCTGATCCTCTTTGAGTTTTTTAGATATCACAGATAAACCATCAACTATCGGTAAACCCGCATTCATCAAAATTGTACGAGTTAAAGATTTATTCATAGTCACGACCGAGCTTTCGCAATCTGAACTAGTGAAAGGTACACCCAAACATTGCAAAAAACCCTGCATCTGTCCGCTTTCACCTTCCCCACCATGAAAAGCTAAGTAAGCTGAGTCAAAATAAATCTTAGCTCCAAAATAACCTTGCTGTTGAATAAATGCTCCGTTTTTATCTCTGCCAAAAAAAACTACTTTAGGATTAATCCGGATGAAATCTTTTTTGGTCCTAAAATCTGGATAAAACTGAAAAATTCGATCTTGTGTAAGATAAACCACTAAGGGTTCGTATTTATTTCTGTCAATTTTAGTGGCAACTTGAATGCCTGTAATGATAGACACTTCATGCTCGGCAGACACTCCACCAAACAAAACCACAATCTTTTTTCTGTTCATAAAAACCTTGTTTCAAAAGTTACAAATATAAATTAGTGGGAATCCAGGTTTTGTCAAATTGTCTTCTACTATTATTATCCAGATTTTCAGGCTAATATCCTCTTAAACAAGATCGATCTTGTTTTTATTTTACTATACAACCTGCAAACGCAACTTGATTGGGATCAAAATTTTAAATTTAGTTTAAAACTAAGAAATTTTTTATATATGTAATTACCTCTTTCTCGTCTTTGTTCAAAAAATCTCTTTAAGAAAATTATCATCTGTTTTTAGCTTAACAGAGTAGTCACTAAAAAGCAAAACGGAGTTATCACCTCTAAATCGAATTGCTTTATTTACTCAAAAGTAATAAAGTTAAATTTATTTTTTCACAACAACATTATGACAGTAAAATTCTGGCACCAAACTCACTGCTTAGATTCACCACAACCATAAAACCAAGAGTTAGTCTTATCTATAAAGATATAAACTAACACAAAAAATTTCCTTCTTCATTGTGTAAATAAAAAAGTTAAATCTTCGGCAATTTTTATTATCTATAATTGTTGTCTATAAAATAGACAAAATCATAGTAGGTCTCTATAGTTGTTTTGGTGGTCGAGTAAAAAAGTCAGGCAAAACCTCCTGAAAAAAGAGAAACTGCCACAAAAAAACATTATATTTATATTATAGAACTATAATCAATGATTACTTCGAGTTTGATACACTAAAATTTTATTTTTTATTGTACAACTAGCTCTAAAATTTAGGAAAGATTTAATATCTCTTGAATAAGAGATTTTTTATACGTAATCATATCATGCATTAATTGCACACACTTAGTTGAAAACTTGCCAGTAGCAGACTCTCCAGAAAGCATTACAAAATCTGCTTCATCTATACATACAGCTCTATACAAATCACTCATTTCGGCTCTTGTTGGAACTGGATTATCGCACATTGTTTCTAAAATTTGAGTTGCAATAATAAAAGGTTTACCTAATTTTCGACAAAGCTGTTTAATTTTTTCTTGTAAAAAAGGTACCTTAATATGGTTAGGTAAAGTTTCCAAGGCAAGATCACCTCTTGCAATCATAATCATATCGCTTTCTTTTATAATCTCAATTAAATTATCATTTTCTACAGCTTCAGCCATTTCTATTTTCGTGCAGATCTTAGGAAAATAGTCTTTTATCTGGTTTTGAGTTAAAATATTAGATAAAAAATTTCTTAATTTTTCTAGATCATTCTTTGTTTTTACAAAACTTGGGGCTACATACTCAGGCTTGATAGCAGGTACAACTTTAGTCAAAAAATCTCTATCTCGATCAACTAAAAAATCAATTTCAATCGATGATAAAGGCATGTTCAACCCTTTATTACTCTTAACTAAACCACCATGGCGAACTTTACAGTAAACTCTCTCTTCCACAACTCTAACTACTTCACAGTCAATTTTACCATCATCAATAAGTAATGGCTGACCCGATTTGGCAAAGTTTGCAATTTCAAACTGGCAAGGTAAGACTTGAATACCTTGATGTATATAAGGGTATTGATAATCTAAGTTTTGTTTTTCAATAGCTATAGTATCTCCAGTATTAATCATAACTTTTTCTGAACCTAAAAAACCTAGTAGAATTTTAGGTCCAGCTAGGTCAACCATCAAATCAAAACCAATATTTCTACATTTTTGTCCTATTTCAATATGCCAGTCTACACTATTGTGAGAAAAATTTAATCTGGCAATTTGCACACTATGCTCCCAAAAAAAATTTAAAGTGTCTGTATCTTGGGAAGATGGCCCTATTGTGGCAACTATTTTTGTCATAACCAATTAAGGTTTTAATAAAACGTTGTTGGTTTGAAGTAAAAAGAAATTAAAATTAACTTATGTCAAACTGACATAACTTAACTCAAAACAATTAACAAACAGCTTAACGTTTAAAATCTCTCAAGGGAATAAAAAAATTTTAGACTCTTAAAAAAATATTTAAGAATTTGAATTTTAAATAATTAAAACAAGACTCTGGTTTTGATCCAAAAAAATTACCAGGGAAAAGACCAAAGACGACTAGAAACAAAAACATATATCAAGAGATAGGTATTCCAGAATATAATCAATCGGGAAGAAATCTAAAAACTTTTAGAAAAATAATTCTTTTAGTAATTTATAAACATTTAACTATCCTGAATGGAACTGTCCATTTCCTCTCAAAATCAGTTACTTTACCCAAATCTCTTCAACTAACAAAATTCCTGCTATTTTGGGAAAATATCTTTATTTGTTGTCACTGCTGCACTCACCCTATCACAAGCAATAATAAATTTAAATAAAAATTTAAATAAATTTAAATGTTATTTAAATGTTATAAATAGTTTATAAATAGTTATAAATAATATGTATAAATATATAAATAAAAATAAAAAATATGTATAAATAAATATATAAATAGCAAAGCTACTGAACCAAATTAAAATAATTTTTTGACTTTTATCATTTGGTTTAGCCTTTTCATAACCGTCAAAATCCTGGTCTTGACTTATCTTGGAGCTAGGAAACTATACATCAAGCAACACCAAGCAATGATCTTCAATTGTTTGATTGGGCGATATTTAATTCTCATTTCAGGTTGCTTCTTGGTCTTTTTCTGCTATAAAAAGCTCTTTCACTGTAAGATTATGAATTATAAATTACACAAAACACAACCTATCCTCTAAAAATATGACTTACCACAACGACGTACTATACAAATCCATATATGTAATTAAAGGTATTGCTAATGGAGTTAATTACTCAGAGATTTTCATTTTGTTTGACCACATCATTTTCTTCTTTTGCAAAAATAGAATGATCACCTTTAAAAGATTTTATTAACTAGCAAAATTTCTCCCTATTTCTATACCTTTGTGAGTTAAGTGTTTTTTGGTTTGGACTATATCTACTTTTCCCCAACAAATTTTACCAAAGAGCTGCCAGAACTGATTGTTAGATCGATTATCTAGTTGTACATATCACTTTTTTGAAAAATAAGTTAAAAAGTTAGTTATTATATATCTGCCAAAAGATCTTCTTAAGAATTAAGAGATTCACAAAACAGACCTTCTGTTATTCTGAATATTATTCTAAATAAACTTAATTATCCTTTCGGGATCATACAAAAACTCTAGCCAAGAGGGGATATTCGTACAGCTTTGATTTGTTAATGAGGAGAGTAGCCATCTAAAATAGCTACCAACTCATAGCCTAGCTAAAATGTTCGATACAGAGCCTGTAATATACCATTATTTAGAGCTCTTTAAAAAAGACTTTATCAAAACATTTCAATTTAGACTTTATGCTCAGATTGTTTTAAACTGAAAAAATAATGTGGTTATGATTTTTTGGTAAATCTTTAAATAATAGTACTTGAGAGTGAGTTACGTAGCAAAAATATTGGTCTAGTCAATTCAAAAATGACACAATCAACGTCTACAAAGTAAAATTAAAATTTATTTACAAAACTATTTCCATCAGTTTAGAGTACTATAAATAAACATTAGACAATTTACATCTTCTATGCGATACTTGTAGTATCGTCTACTGAATAATTAGCTCATTATCATGCCAATAAATACAAAAATACAAAGATTAGGATTTAATCACAGTAATACTTATTATTTAAGCGAATATAGTACCAGAAAACCTATAACTACCCAGTGGTGGCAGGTAATTACCATAGTCACTGTTTTATTATCTTTATCTAGTCTTTTTTTATCAATTAATCAAATCACTCCCGAAAGTATTGAAACAGAATTTAGAATCATTGATCAGAGTAAAGCTTCTCTTTACATAATCTATTCAGAATTATCTGCTCGAGAAGAACCTTCTTTCAGTTTTATTAAAAAATTCAAAAAAGACGAGATTTGTAACGACTCTTTTGAAGCAGAATTTTTGATTAATCAAGATAAAACACTAAGAGACAAAAATGTAGCTATTTCAAATTTAGAAAAACGGGTATTGGACATAGAGTCCAGAACAATGAACCAGTTAATAAAATTAAAAGAAGATAGTAATATTCAAGAGTTGTTTGTTGCTGCTAATAGAACATTGGTAGAGAGAAAAATTTTTTTTGAAAAAAAGTATATTTTAGACCAAGAATTACGAAATGTTTATACTTTTTTGTCTCAAATATGTTTACAAAAAGATAAAGAAAAAGTTCTAGAAAATTTAGAATTTATAAATAAAGCACTGATTAAAATAGCCAATCTTCAAGGAATAAATAAAGAAGAATTGAAAAAAGCTGAATATTTGGTTAACAACTGGACCACTAGTATCGACAAACTGAACGAACCTGAAAATATATTTTTTCTTTCTTCAAAAGAGCTTGATTCTTTTTTGACTATTTTGGATAATTTAGATAGTTTTCATGATATTTACCTTAAATATAAGGCTGAGTGGAAAAGTTGGTTTCTAGAACTAGAGAAATGGCAAATAAAATTTGCTTCCTCTCAACCAGAATTATTTGAAAATTTAATATTAATTAAAGAATTTGATAATGTATCCTCCAAATAACAATCAAAACTTACAATACTCACGCAATCAACATACACAGGGTTATTCTGTGGCTAAGAGAATAGTACCCCCTAGACCTCAAAACAGCCCTTATCTACCTATCTCTCCTCACCCCAACACTTATAACCAACCTATACCTAATAATTACATAAGTTCTCAAAACCGACCACAAACTCAAAATCGCCCATACCCACCCGTTAACCCGACTATAAAGCCAGTATATCAGCCTATTCAACCTGCGAAAACTCAAATAGACAGAAATAGTCCAGAATATCTCAGAACATTAACTGCTGACCAGCTTAGAAGAGAGGTTATCCAAACAGAAATTGAGATTCAAAAAGCATTAATTGAATCAGAAAAAATCTACCGAAAAAATGTTTCTACAGTTTTGGATTTAATAGCCCCTAGTGCTATTGATGTATCTACATCTTACCTACTCAATGGGACCAAATATGCTCGTAGTTTTTTTGTCCTAGTTTTTCCTAGAATTTTGATGAGTGGTTGGTTAGAAAGTATTATTAACTCTGATATACCTTTAGATCTAGCTATTTACATTTACCCAGAAGGTTCAGCAGAAGTCCTTAAAGAGTTAAAGAAAAAAGTTGGTAAAATCCAAGCCTCCATCCAGATCAATCAAGAAAGAGGTGCTGCTCGTGATCCAGCTTTAGAAACAGCTTATCAAGATGTAGAAAACCTTAGAGATGCAATTCAACAGGGTAGAGAGAAGTTTTTTAGAGTTGGTATTTACGTTACTGTATATGCAGATAATCTAGATGAACTAGAAAAATATAGTCAGTTAGTAGAGGGGATGTTAAGTAGGCAAAACATTATCATGAAAAGAGCTGCTTTGCAGATGAGTGATGGTTTTAATTCTTGCTTGCCTATAATGAAGGATGATCTAGATGTAACCAATAATTTAAACACTAGCCCTTTGTCAGCATGTTTTCCGTTTGTATCTTCTGATTTGTCTTCTGACAGTGGAATTTTGTACGGAATTAATCGCCACAACACTTCTTTAATCATTTTTGATCGTTTCGAACTGGAAAATGCTAACTCTTTGGTACTAGCCACTTCTGGTGCGGGTAAAAGTTATACTGTGAAATTGGAAATTTTGAGAAGTTTAATGCTTGGGGTTTCGGTTATTGTCATTGACCCAGAGCAAGAATACAAAGATCTTGCCGATACTGTAGGTGGTACATATGTGAGTATGAGTTTAAACTCACCTAATCGTATTAATCCTTTTGATTTGCCTAAACCTCTGCCCGGAGAAAGTAAAGCAGATATTTTAAGATCAGCAATTATTGACCTAATAGGTTTAATGAAGTTAATGCTTGGAGGACAGTTGACTGCTTCAGAAATCTCTATTTTAGAACAAGCAATTCAGCAATGTTATGCTAAAAGAGACATTACCCCTAATTCTGATTTTGATAGAATAATTCCGCCTACAATGAGTGATTTAGCCGAAATTTTGAGTGGTATTGTAGGCGCAGAAAATATTTTACAAAGATTATATCGTTATACCGAAGGAACTTTTGCAGGGATTTTTAACCAAAGAACTAATATTAACATCAATAATAATTTTGTAGTGTTTAACCTAAGAGACTTGCAAGAAGACTTAAGACCAATTGCTATGTATATTCTACTTAAATACACTTGGAATGAAGTTCGTTCAGAGCTTAAAAAAAGAATTTTAGTAGTTGACGAAGCTTGGTTTATGATGCAATGTGAAGATTCAGCCAAATTCTTATTTGGTCTGGTCAAAAGAGCAAGAAAATATTGGTTAGGTGTAACAACTATCACCCAAGATGTGGGGGACTTTCTTAACTCGCCTTACGGTAGACCAATTGTAAGTAACTCTGCTATGAAGATACTTCTAAAGCAGTCGCCAGCCTCGATTGACTTAGTTTCGGATGTTTTTAACCTGACTAAAGGTGAAACTCAAGTTTTGCTTCAATCAGGTGTAGGTCAAGGAATCTTCTTTGCCGGCACAAGGCATGTAGCTATAGATATTATTTCTTTCCCAACTGAACATAAAATAATCACTACCAACCCCGAAGATTTGATCAAAAAGATGCAAGGATAAATTTCTAATAATTCTTATTTTCTATCTAAACAGAATAAAGTTAGCTTTTAGGGTAAAATGTTTTTTAAGTAGTAAAATAAAAGTTGATATCTTTAGGGTTTAAAGACTATTAATGTCTATTTATGTCTATAATAAAAAATTAATTTTATATAACGTTTACGAGGGTAAAACTATGGTTGAACATGAATTTAAATACTTAATCTTCTAAATACCTAATCTTCTATCTTTAAAACAAGATTAAAAAATTTATATAAAAATTTATAAGATGTTTTTTTATAAGATGTTTTTGGAGAAAAAAATTCAAACTTGTATTCAGATTTTTGAGACAGTTTTATTCTCTGATATTCTGTACATAGTAGTGCACATGGCAGAAAAAACCTTTGAAAGATAGTCTCTCGTCTTTTTACTAAATTTCTTCATTTTAATAACAGGGTTATGTATACTAAAGTGACGAGTTAAAGTGTCCACATTTTCTTGTTTAAGCAGTTTACTGTAGGCTTGGGCAAGATAGTCTGACATTACTCTGTGAGTATTAAAATAACTGCCATTAATACCAATACAGTTAGACATTAGCTGACTCCATTTAGACTCATCTTGGTAGGTTGGTAAAATAACTTTTTCCAGCTTATTATACAAATCCTCAATCTCACTGTGTTCATCCCCGCTTCCGTCTCCAATAGCCCAACCAGTCACTCCCTCAATCCAGCCCTCGATCCACCAACCATCAAGTACTGAAAAATTAGGAACGCCGTTCAAACTAGCTTTCATTCCACTTGTACCCGAAGCTTCCCAAGGAATCATAGGACTGTTTAGCCATAAATCTGCCCCAGAAACTAATTTGTAAGCTATATTCATATTGTAGTTTGGTATAAATACTATCTTTATTGCCTTAGATAGTTTGTTTTTTAGGTCAAACAGTCTTTCTAAGAGTTGCTTACCTTGAATATCAGTAGGCCAAGCTTTACCAGTAAAAACAATTTGTAAACCACCATTTTGATTGGCTATTTTATTAAGTCTATCTATATCGGAAAACAAAAACAATGGTCTTTTATAGGCTACTTTTCGTCTAGCGAAACAAATTGTAAAAACTTTTTCCTCCAAAACTTCTCCAGTCTGCTCTTTAATCATTTTGATTAAATCTTGCTTAGCAAGCTTATGAGCTTCGAGTAATTTTTCATTCGGAATTTTGTAAATAAAGCGAAACATTGCCGGATTAGTTCTCCAATTTTGGAGATAGGTATCGAACAATTTTTGTAAGTGTGAGCTAATCCAAGTTTGGGGATGAACACCGTTGGTAATAGAATTTATTTGATAATTTGGATAAGTTTGTTGAGTAGTTATACCGTGTTTAAGAGCCACTCCATTAGCATATTTACTAAAATGAATGACAAACTGAGTTTGGTTAAATTCATCCTTGTCAAAAAATTTATCTTCAAAAATTTCAAAATAAGCTGAATCAAGTATTCTCTTTATTTTCTGAATTTTGAGGATTTTGTGAGCGGCTGGAAGAGGTGTGTGAATTGTGACAACCACTTTTTGTTTAACTCTTTGCCAGCTTCTAAGTTGTTTCTTTAATTCAAATAAAACAAACATATCATGACTTTCGTTAAGATGATAATTATCAAAATAAGTATAACCAAGTGTCTGCAAAGCCTTTACTCCGCCAATTCCCAAAACAATTTGTTGTTTTAACCAAATTTCTTCATTTGCTGGATATAGTTCACTACAAATTTCTCTATCTTCTGGTTGATTCTCTGGACAATTGGTGTCTAAAAAATAAATAGGGTTTCCTTCCCCATCCGTTCGCTTTAGTTTATACTCCCAAATTTTAATTTTAACTACCCTGTTGTCCAGTTTAATTTCAACAAACTCATCTCTTTGCGCCATAAAATCAGCAGGTTTCCAGTCTAGATAAAACTCTGTTTGGATACCATTACTATCTAACTTTTGCTGAAATACACCCTTGGAATACAGAAGACTGATACCTACTACATTTAAATTTAAATCAGCCGAGGATTTAAGCATGTCACCAGCAAGAACTCCTAAACCACCAGCATAATTAGGAATTTTAGAATCAAGACCTATTTCAAAAGAAAAAAAAGCAACAGACACACTAGACATACTAAAATTGACAAAAAAAATTTTTTTTAGTAGCGATCAGCAGTTACATAATCATACATTATAGTATAGCTTTGACTGATAGTCAAAAACAAACTAACTTAAGCCTAAAAATTTTAATTCTAACTTGGGAATGCTATCCTGTTTTCGTGGGTGGTTTGGGTGTTTTGGTAAAAGATTTATTAGATGAGTTAAAAAATCAAAAAGCTGAAGTAACCTTACTTTTACCATATTTATCAGAAAATCATAACATTAAAGAGGCGATTAGTTTACAAAAAATAGTAAACAAATATCTCAAGAAAGAGTTAATTATAGATGATTTAGGTTTTGATAGGGATGTCTTTGAAAAAAATAGAAAAAGATATGAACAGAGGCTCCTTTGGAAAAGTATTTTTCATCCTAAAAAAACCTCTACTCCAACCAGTGTAATCTATTCCAATAATACTCCTAAGATAGCCAAAGCTTTTGCTTTTGCCGTTCAGGAATGGTTGAAAAAAAATCAAAAAGAGAATTATTTTGACTGTATTTTAGGAATGGACTGGGTGACAATTCCCACTTTTAAACTTCTTAAAAACCTAAAAAACCCAACACCCTTTGTTTTTTATATAAATTCTACAGAATACGAAAGAAGTCTAGATAGAAAAGTTAAATCTCAGACTGAATTAGATATAGAATCGTTTGAATCAAAATACTTTGGTCAAGCTGATCATATTATTGCCGTTTCGAGTATAACCAGAAAAGTTTTGGAAAAAATACTAAAAGTTAACCCAAACAAAATTACCGTTGTGTTCAATGATACCAACTTTAAACCAGTAAATCATAGCTATAAACTTCCAGGAAATAACAAGTATGTCCTATTTTTAGGAAGGTTAGCCAACCAAAAAGGGTTGCATTTTCTGATTGATACTGCTCAAAAAGTTGCGGAAATTGATCCTTCCATTCACTTTTTAATCGTTGGAGACGGTGAAATTTTACCAGATATAGTGGAACATGTAGCCCATAAACATTTAGAAAAAAATGTCCATTTTTTGGGTTGGGCGGATAGCCAGCAAAAGAAAGTTTTGTATAATACCTCTGATTTGTTTGTTATGCCTAGCCCTAGCGAACCTTTTGGTTTAACCGCCCTAGAATCAATCAAATCTGGAGTTCCAGTAATTGCTTCCACAAATTGCGGTTTCGTGGATTTGGTTAAATCTACACCAACTTTTCAGTATCACGATACTCAATCTTTTACCAATCTAATTCTCTTCTTTTTACACAACCCTTCTGAATTAAAAAAACTTCTAGAAAAACAAAAAACAGACCTTCAAAATCACTCTTGGAAAGAGCAAGTTGCCAAAGTTATTCAAATCGCAAAGACTCTTAAAAAGACAAAATTATGAAAAAAGTCATAAAACCAACAATTTATTTAAATACTTTACCTTGGTACAATCCAAAATCAATTTTAACTCACTTAGAAAATCCAGATGAGCCTATTTTGAGTGTAGACAAAAGCATTAAATTTTTTAAAAAATGTTCTAAGGAAATTTACTATCCCTTATTAGATTTTATACTGCAAAATAAAATTCCGATCAATTTAGTGATCACTGCGGACTTCTTAGATCATAGTTACGAACATTATGCAGCAAACCTTAAAATCATTCAAAAACTAATTGATGCAGAATTAGTAGAAATAGTGCCTGCCTGTTACAATGGGGAAGACTTAAGTGCTTTCTATAACATGGAATGGTGGGCCAAAAGTTTAAAGTCATCCATTAAAACTATTAACAAATATTTAGGAATAAAAATCAAATCTGCATTTGTGTATCAAATTTATCGATCCTTAGAAATTGAAAGAGTTGTTTTTGATACGGGTATTCGGACTTTTCTCGTAAGACAAAAAGGTAGTAAACTTTTACCGTTTAAACTGTATTTATCTGAATTTAGAAGATTTAACGGAGAAGTAGTGAGTTGGATAAATGAAAACAACGATGTCATATGTAATTTTATAACTTTGCCAGATAATTTATTCTTTGAACCTAATTCTCTTTTGTTCTTATCAGCTTTAGGTGAACAAGTAAAAAAGATGTCAATGGAAATTGGTCTAGCGTCTAGTATCTCTAAATTGAAAAAAGCTACTATGGGCAAAAACATAAAACAAAATCTAAGAATTAACGAAAATCCTTCTTTAGCTCTTTACAACGACTTAGAAAAATCTGTTTTAAGGATGTGGGAATATATATCCTTCTTGATTTTAAGCCGAATGAACTATCAACCAGAAAATAATTATTTAGTAGATATATACAAAACATTTTCCAAGATACAAAATCGAGAATTCTTGTTTTATTTACAAAAAAACAACTACTCTGAAAATCCCAACCTCAATTTTAGTTCTCCATATGAGGCTTTTGCTACAATGCAGACTTTTGTGACCAAACTGGAAATTTTAATACAGCCAAAAAACTAAGTTATATTTCTTAATTTCATATATAATATATAAATTATAAATACAAATATAATATAATAAGAATTATGATTCTCCTGTATGTAAAATATTTCTTGTAGCTTTTTACTTTCTACGGTTTTGATCTAAAAAAACAAAAGAAAGGAGAATAATAACAAGATTATATCAAAATATAATTTTTTCCACCGGCAAGATGTAAATGCTTTTTGCTCCAATTGCTTTAATTTGTTTTATTATTTCCCACATCTGGTCTTCGGGAATTATTGTAGTAATGTTACTTTCTTCTTTAGAATGTATTGGTAATACAGAAGGGAAATCAATCCCGGGAATAATTTTTATTGCTTCCTCAACTTTATCGTTAGCTATATTAAAACTAAGATGCTTTAAAGACCTTGCTCGCATATATGACTCTAGTCTAAACAGAAAATCGTCTAAAAGCTTTCTAGTCTCAAAATCCATATCAGGATTGGCAACCAAGACTGCCTCAGAATAAAAAACGGTCTCAACCTCTCTTAAACCGTTAATTATTAATGTACTCCCAGTCTGAACTATATCACAAATAGCATCAGCTAAACCAATACCCGGCGCAATTTCTACAGAGCCACTAATTTTTTGGATGTTAGCTTTTACACCTTTTGCTTGTAAAAATCTGCGAAGAATATTTGGATAAGAAGTAGCAATTGTTTTGCCTTCTAAAGATTCTACTGACACAATATCAGATACAGTAGGAGCTGCTATAGATAAATGACATTTAGCAAAGCCAAGATATTTTACTATATCTATCTGTTCATTTTTTTCCTCGATTTCATTTTGACCAACTATCCCAATATCCAAAGTGCCATCAGCTACATACTCTGGTATATCATCATCTCTTAAAAAGATTATTTCCATAGGAAAGTTAGTACTCTCGCTGAACAATGTTCCTTCTCTGCTACTAAAACTTATACCACTATCTCGAACTAACTGCAAGGAATCTTGACTAAGCCTGCCTTTTTTTTGGATACCGAGTCGGAGTTTTCTTGCTGACATAGCAATTTGTAAAAACTATTTAGTTTTAGTTAAAAGCCGGTGGCGATTAGACAACACTTTGGATATTTCTGCTAAATTATAACCTTTTTTATGAAGCAAAATTAAATAATGAAATAATAAATCAGCAGCTTCTTCCAAAAATCTAGCATTATCCAACCTAATTGCTTCAATAACAGTTTCCAAGGCTTCTTCTCCAACTTTTTGAGCAACACGAGGTAACCCTTGCTGACTAAGCGAACTAATATATGAGTCTTCTGATTGAGAATTAACTCTTTCCTTAATTATTTCTTCTAATTTCACTAAAAATTCCAAATCATAGTTCAATAAGCGAAACTTTTTCCTGGGAAAGTTCATAAACACAAACTAATCTAAGAAAAAATATTATATTAAAATAATGTTTTTTAAAACCTTTTTAGTCAAGAGGCTTGAAATTTATTTTTAGACTACTCGGACCAAGTCTTCAACATTAAGACGAACTTTTTTCATTTTAGCAAATTCATCATTTTCATCTCTAAAGCCGATTGCACACAAAACTACTGGTAGTAGATTTCTATCTAAATTGAGTATTTTAGAAAATTGGTCTATATTAAAACCTTCCATCGGACAAGCGTCTATCTTAGCAACAGCACAAGCAGATAAAACAACACCTAAAGCTAGATAAGCTTGATTTTTTGTCCAAGCTAGAATTCTTTCTGGACTACTGTTTTCTACAAAACCTATAATAGACTTTTTAAAGCCTTCCAAAGACGAGGGATCGACATTTCTTATACTGACAATGTGGTTTATGTATCTATCGACATAGGATGCATCAATATTAGTAATAGCACAAAAAACTAGAAGATGAGAACAATCTTTAAACTGTGGCTGTTTTCCTCCTTTTTCAAATAATTCCTGCTTTTTGTCTTGGTCTTTTACGATAATAAGCTTGTAGGGTTGAAGTCCAAAACTAGTAGGTGCTAACCTAAAAGACTCTAAAACAAAATCTAACTCGTTAGACTCAAGTTTTTTTGTTGAATCAAAAAGTTTAACAGCATATCTCCAGGAAAGATCTTGTAAAAATGAATTTAAATGCATATTAGTCATAAAACGGGTAAAGAATTTTGTATAAAAGTGATAATGTCAAGAATTCTTAAAAATGTAATGTTTTATTTATTTCTAGCATTATCAATAAACACCGACATCTCACCTCGAGTTACATGATTGTTTGGTTTATAATAACGTTCACCATTAGCACCGGGGTATCCCTGAATAATACTAGCACACTTTAAGGAAGTTATTTCTGTGTAAAATGGGTTATTTGGACCAACATCAGGGAAGTTTTGGCAAGAAATATTATTCTGTACAGTAAATGCTCTATAGATAAATGCTGCCATTTCTCCGCGAGTTACATGATTGCTTGATTTATAATAACGTTTACCATTAATAAGATACCCATGGATAATAC
>CAKZLR010000049.1 GCA_937127165.1 uncultured Candidatus Peregrinibacteria bacterium | reverse complement strand
AAAATTAAAGATTATTTATACATAATTTATACATATTTTATTATACATTTTTATTTATATTATTTATTACTCTCAAAATGATTAAAATTAACAATAGCACTACAAAACAAAGTCTGTTTCGAATGCTGGAGGATGCTGCTAAAAATAGTGGTGATTTGTATATTTTGGTCGAGTCCTTGCCAGCTTTTATGAGTACTAAAATCGCTCTTAATATTTTTTCTTACCAAATTGACAAATATCCCCGAAAAATTATTTGGGAATCAGAACATGAATATGTTTTGGATCTTCTAGAAAGCGTGGGTTTTACTACCCCTAGACAAACTAAAATAACACCTGTACTGGAAAAACCAGAAATATCACCTCAGAAACTTACAGATTCTACTAGTGAAAACTTTGGACAAATTAAGACAGAGGATGAGGCAAATACAGATTTAGATGCTGCAAAAAATTTTGCAAAAAAAGAACTCAAAGAAGATTCTAGTGAAAGATCATCTAACCTAGTTTTTACTACCAAAAATACGAATTTTAACAATGAAGAGCTGGTTGCCCCTCAAGCAAATTCGCCGTTAAACAATAACGAAGAAAAAAACCAACAAGCTTCTATAAATTCAAGATCTATCGATCAGAACCAACAAATTATACTGCGCACCTCCCCAAATCCAAATTCAAATTTGGTAGTACAAAATTCTAATCAACAAATAAATCCTGACATAACTCACACAACTCAACAAGACTTAACGAAAGGTAAAAATGATGTCGGTTCAAATTATTTCAACTCTTGGAAAAATTGTTTTAACTCAAGAGAAAAGTTGCATTTACTAAACCTGACTAAAAACTACAAATATAGGCCTAGCTCTTTGCTCTACGAGCAGAATCAAACCACCCAAGACAATCAAGACCTTGACCAGTGGATCAAGAAAATAAAAAATACAAAATCCGCTATAGACAATATTAGAATTCGAGAAACTACTTTTGATGATTATATTTCTCAAAAGTTATTAACAAAGAAGCTCCAAACTAGCAGGCAATTAAGTAGAAAATTTTATTTGTTTTTAAGTTCAATTTTAACCATTTGTCTACTAGTTTTGTTTCTATTTGCCTATCCAACTAATGTCTATACTGTAAAAGTAAAAAACCCTGAAATTCAAAGCAGTACTACTGTAAACTTACCTTTATCAAAATTTTCCCAAAAATCCGTAACTGTAACAGTTTCCTCAACTATAAAAGCAACAGGAACCAAAGAAGTAGAGACTACCAATTCAACAGGCAAAGCTATACTTTTGAATACTAGTGGAAATGCGATTAGTTTGACTAATGGAGGTTTTTATTTAGTAAATGGCGGGCAAAAATACAAGCATGAATTTGACCCAAATTTACCAAATGTAATTAATATTCCCCCCAGAAACGATCTAAATGGGCCAAGAATAGAGATTAAGATTAGAGCTGTCAATCCGGGTTCTACAGCTAATTTACCTCAAGATACAAAGTTTTCAGTTGTTAATCTGCGAGAAAAAAGTTTAGGTAATGCTTTATTTGCTATTTCTACAACCCCAATTCAAAATAAAGAGATTAGCGGGGACCATATTATTACCCAATCTGATTTAGATTTGCTAAAAACTATCAACGAAGGTAAAATTGCTCAAGAGTTAGCAAAAGAAATAGCCAAGTTACAAAACAATAATGTATTCACTAATCCTGACTGGCAGATTCAAAATACGGTAGTTTTGGATTTTGATGGAAAAGTTGGAGAAGCTAAAAATACAGTCACCCTAGTAACCCAATCAGTCAATACCTTGTTTTTCTTGCCAAAAGATGTGCTTGTAGAGCTTATCAAGCTTGGCAAACCCGAGATTGATCGAGTTGTTGAGGTAATAATTAAAGATCAATCAGGTAATTTTGAGTCATCTAATGGTCAAATCAGTTTGGAGCTGTTTTTTAGCTATATAGAAAAGTACAATATAGACAAATATCTAATTAGTCAAACCTTATCTAATCAAACTGATCTGAGTCTTGCTGAACAACAATTAAAACAAAAGTTCCCTAATATTAAACGAGTAGAAAAAAGAGAAACTGGGCTAAATATGCCTATGATCACTCCTAAAATCAGTATTAATATAGTAGAATAATCCACTTTTACAAGCACATAACATATACTTTAGATGAAAATATACCAAGTATTTTCATAGATCTATAAATTCCGACAAATTTATCAAGAAGTAATAAAAAATTTAACATATATTTTCCAGATCCTAAACAGTTATTTAATAATAGTTTGCCTGCTCAATTTATGGAAAGAAGTATTCAAAATCAGTTTTGAAAAATAGCTCCTATTTTATGGTTGATTCTTTTTCTCGAAAGTTTTACAAAAAATTTAGGTAAAAGTCCACAAAAATTAGGCCACCTTTATAGAAAATTAATGATATGGACTCAGTTAAAATATCCCCGGAGTCAGAGTTAATGTGTTTTGCACAATACGAAACTAGTAGTGGAATTTTAACCCAAAAAAACAAAATTCAACAAATTACCCAAAAAACCCAAACTCTCTGATTGCGGTTGACGTTGTATCCTCTACTCCTTGTCGTGAACTCGATTTCAAATTGATTAATTCTTGTTTTTTCTCAGTTTAGAAAGGTTTTAGTATGCCAGCAGTTTTAGAGGTTTGGATGGTTATTCAGAGAATTGTAGATAAAGCACAAACAATTTTGTCTTGGGGGTTAGTATTGGTAGTTATAATCTTTTATTTTAGTTGCAACTAAAGCTCACGATTGGCAAACTTTAAAAACACCTAATGTATTAGCTATTTATATTTTAGTTATATATTTTAGTTAAAATCACCAGAGATATGGTAGATATGGTTTTGAGAGTATAGAACAGAAGGCAAAATAAAAGCCAAGCTGTATATAATTATTTTGACAAATACCCTCACTTTAAGCCATCTTCTAAAAATAGAAATTACCGATCTGAAACTGTGGCTGTATTGGAATACGACAAACCAAATCAAATTCTAGATTACTTTAAGAAAAAAGACATCATTATCAGTAGCGGTTAGAGAGTACATAGCAAAACAGTTTAGAACAGCTAATTTTCCAACCTACACAATAGAAAATGTTTAGGAAATTTTTAAAGAAATATCGCAACTTATTAACTAGCCTTACGAAGGCTATATTGCCAAAACCAAAAATTCAGATGACAAAATTAAAAAACTTAAGAGTGTTGTTTTTACTTTTTAAGTAAAAAAGTATTTTTTCCATCAAAACAATGATTTCTAATTTCTTAAATACACTAAGATCTTTTTGAGTAAAGAAAAACCTCAATAATTATATACCTTCATAACAAAACTATTTACTCTTAAAGGGATCAAAACAAGCAAATTGTTTTATTTACCCGAATTTTACAAAAAACAAATTTTCAAAAAATCCAGAGTAGTTTAAAACTAATTTTTTATTTTTTTAACAAGCCTGCGGGAACCATGTCTGGACTAACTTTGAAAATAGTATTAGCTACTTCGTTATCTATTTCCTCTAATAGATTGATAAATAAATTCATACCTTCTTCTTTGAATTGCACCAAGGGGTCTTTTTGTGCATAACCCCTTAATCTGACTGAATCCATAAGATGATCGATAGTAACTAAATTTTCAGTCCATAAAATATCAATAGCCCGCAGAAAAACATAACGAGCGAGAGCAGCTTGTACTTTTTCTTGATATATTTCCCATCTTTCTTCTAATTTATTCAATAGCTTTTCAGTATATATCTCGGCTACTTGTTGATACTTAAATTTGTTGTCCTGCATAAATACGGACACAACTTCAGGGTCAAAATCGCTTAAATTAAGAATATCTTTGAGTCTTCTGCTAGCTTCATCCAAATTCTCTAAAACTAACTTCTTCTTTTGTTTGATTGGTTTAACAAGTTTTATACTTCTTAAAACTGTGCCATAAATAGTTCTCTTAATTTCCTTTTTCCAAAAAAAATTTTCATCTAAAAGAACTGATCTTCTCATTTTATAGATAACTGTTCTTTGTTTATTAATGACATCATCATAATCGGTTACATTTTTACGAATATCGTAGTGAAAACCTTCAATCTTTTTTTGTGCTTCTTCTATTAATTTTGACAAAAATCCTTGTTGAATTGGTTCATCCTCCTCCATTGGTAGAATACTAGCATAGTAAGAAACCTTATCTCCTCCAAATACTCTTAAAATATAATCTTCTAAAGAAATATAAAATTGGCTAACACCAGGGTCACCCTGACGACCAGACCTTCCTCGAAGCTGATTATCTATCCTACGACTTTCGTGCCTTTCGGTACCTATAACATACAGTCCTCCTAATTTTTTAACATCTTCATGGTCTTTTTTCCACTGATCTAGTTTAGACGGGTCTTCTGGAATTTCACCACCAAGTTTGATATCTACACCTCTACCAGCAATATTGGTTGCCAGAGTCACAGCACCTTTTTTACCTGCTTGAGCAATAATATGAGCCTCTTGCTCGTGATTTTTAGCGTTTAAAATTTGAAAAGGAATACCTGCTTTTTTAAGCATTTCCCCTAGCATCAGATTTTTTTCAATAGAAGTAGTACCAATTAAAATTGGCTGACCAGTTTTGTGAATTTCTTCAACATCACGAACTATTGCTTTAAATTTACCCTTTTCAGTTTTAAAAATTTTATCAATTTTATCTTGTCTTTGAATCGGTTTGTTTGTGGGGATCGTAACCACAAAAAGTTTATAAATTTTATATAACTCCTCGGATTCAGTGGCCGCTGTTCCGGTCATACCGGAAAGTTTTTTGTAAAGTCTAAAGTAATTTTGAAAAGTTATACTAGCCACAGTCTTACTTTCAGCTTTAATCTCTAGATTTTCTTTGGCTTCGATGGCTTGGTGTAAACCTTGGTTATACCTCCTACCAAACATCAACCTACCAGTGTTTTGATCAACAATTACTATTTCTCCGTCTCTAATTACATAATCTTTATCTTTTTTAAATAAGGTTAGAGCTTTAAGAGCTAGATCTAGGTGATGAACTAAAACGGCATTTTCAGCGCTTGCATAAAGATTATCAATACCCAAAAGTTTATTAACTTTTTCCATGCCTTCCTCCGTCAAAATCACAGTTTTTCGTTTCTCGTCTACTTTGTAATCACTTTCTGGGTTTAATTTTTTAACTATTTTAGAGAACTGTTTATACAAAGGCAACGGCTCTTGATCGGTATTAGAAATAATTAAAGGAGTTCTAGCTTCATCAATCAAAATAGAATCCACCTCATCTACAATAGCCACATGATGACCTGCTTTTTGGACTATCTCTTCAGGAGTTTTGGCCATGTTATCCCTGAGGTAATCAAATCCAAATTCGGAATTTACACCATAAACAATATCAACTGGAACATTTTCTTCTTCAATCCAGTAAGCCCTTTTACGATCACACTGAACTAAATTTTCTACATCCAAAACTGCTCGCTTATCGTCAAGTACTCCATCTTCAAGGGAATCAACTAAACCCATCTCTCTTTTTTTTCTATCAGTCTCACTAGATTGAGCGCCGAATTTAAAATAAAATGAAGCTTGATTTTGAATCACACCTACAGTCAAACCTAAAAAATCGTAAATCTTGCCCATCCAACTAGCATCCCTTCTAGCTAAATAATCGTTAACTGTAACTATATGCACCTGTACTTCAGGTCTGAGAGCATTTAGATAAGCTGTTAGTGTAGCTACTAATGTTTTACCTTCTCCTGTTTTCATTTCTGCTATACGACCATCATTAAGAACCATTCCACCAATCAGCTGTACAGGAAAATGTCTTTGACCTATTGTTCTAAAAGCAGCTTCTCGTACAACTGCAAAGGCTTCCGGTAAAATTTCCTTAAGTTTTTTCTCAACTTCCTTATCAGAAAGATTTTTAAGCTGGTTTCTAAATTCTTGAGTTTTAGCTCGCAATTGTTTGTCAGTAAGCTTTTTGATCGAAGGTTCTAAATCTTCTATTTTTTGGACAATCTTCCAATATTTATTAAGCTCCTTACCTTCACCCACAAACATATCAAAAATTTGCTTTAGTGGGTTCTTTCGAGTTCTCGGCTTAGACAAAGTGACCCTTAACTTAGATTCCTGTGTCTCCGGTTTAAGATCTGCAGTTTTGGTATCTCTAACAATAGTAGAATCATCAGAAGATTCTAGTTTTTCTTTTGAAACTGGCTGACTAGAAAGTGTGGTTTTTGATTTAGTGGTAGATTTAGTTTTTTGGTTAGTTTTTAGCTTAGTTTTGCTCATAAATCAAAATTTGAATTGTGATTTTATAATTACCTGAAAAGTCAAAGAGATTTTTGGCTGTATAGCAAAATGGACACATACCCTTGTTTTGTCAAGTTTATCAAAAAACCTAAAATTTTTGGATAGTAAAGTATATCTTTGTAAAAAACAACAATAGCAAATAAGTATAAGTGAATGCGAATATCTACAATTATATCTAAACTTACAATCAAATTATTTAAACCTGTTCATTCCAAAATTAGATTTTTAACTAACTGAAGCTTTTGACCCTCGAAGCCACCAAACACCTAAGTAGACTAAAGGTGTGTCTAATAAAGCAAATAAAACTTTAAATATATAGTATGGAATAAAAATTTTAACCATAAAATCAAAATCCAAACCTTGATCAGCGGATATGCCTAAAAAAGGAATATCAAAAGGCAACTTAGTAAAAGCTATCAAGTAAAACACACTAGTGTCAATAAACTGGCTAATGAAGGTGGAAAGATTGTTTCTGAACCAAAGAAATTTTTCCGCAGTAATACTTTTTATTCTTTCAAAAAGAACTATATCTAGACTTTGGGAGACAGCAAAAGCCGTAAAACTAGCTAAAATAAACCTTATAGATTGACCAAAAACCGAAACATACTCTTCATTTTTTAAAAATCTCTGAGCGGGAGGTAAGTTTACTACCAAAACAGAATAGGCTAATAAGACAGCCAAGCAAATTAGACCAATTTTGAAAATATCATTTGCCTCTTTGCTACCTTTAACTTCAGCAACTATGTCAGTAATTAAGAAAAGAATAGGTAAGGCAAATAAACCTACAGAAAAGCTCAAAGCTTGAGAAGAAAAAGGAATCACCGTTTGAGATCCAAAAGTGAAAACTAAATTATCTAGTGGTGATAAGATAGACTGAACAAACTCAGGATATCTAATTTCCCAAATTTTGGTACCAAAAATATTAGCACATATCATCATCGTCACATACAAACCAAGTAAAAGCTTGAGCTTAAAATCCTGTGACATTTTGAAAAAACCTAATCGAAACACGCCATACATATTCAATACGTAAATTAAAACCTAACTTCAGGAACTTTTCTTTCTTCGGTTGGGTTTTCTAGCTCAAAAAATGGTTCAATTTTAGCATTAGCAAGACCCTTGAATAAAATAGCTGGAAATTGATTTTGATAAGTATTATAGTCGGCCACAACCTGGTTATAAAATCTTCTAGCAGACAAAATACGATCTTCGGTATTAGTTAATTCTTGTTGTAGTTGCAAGTAATTTTGATTTGATTTGATGTCTGGATAGTTTTCAGATAAAGCAAATAGTTGTCTTAAAGCTCCAGAAAGCATATTTTCTGCTTCCATTTTTTCTTTGGTCAGACCAGAAATGTTGATTGCCTGTTGTCTAGCTTTGATTACTTTATCTAAAGTTTCTTGTTCAAAATTAGCAGCCCCTTTTACAGTGTTAATAAGGTTAGGGATCAAATCGTATCTTCTTTTGAGCTGTACATCAATATCGCTAGCACCTTCTTTAACTTTGTTTTGTAAAGATATAAGCCTGTTATAAACTATAATTGCAGAAAAAACAATTACTACCAAAACAATTATAAAAATTGTTAACACAACATTAATTATTGTCATAATTCTAATAAAGATTAGGAAATTTAAAAATAAAACGATAAATGAAAACGAACTGGAGCGGGATACGGGAATCGAACCCGTCTCATCAGCTTGGAAAGCTGAGGTAATAACCACTATACGAATCCCGCTGAATTTTTGCTAATTTTACTAAAACCAGCAACATGGTCCGGAGTCGAGGATTCGAACCTCGGTAGGGAACAAGCCCGGCAGATTTACAGTCTGCTGCCATTGACCACTCGGCCAACTCCGGCTCGAACCAAGAACTCACTTCCCTAGAATTAGAGTTTTTTTTTGATTTGTCAACTCTTGTACTGACTAGCTTTATTGCTAAATATATAAACAAATTTTACGTAAAAAATAATAAAAAAATAAAAAATAATTATTTACTACTTTTTCACTACTTTAACCCTAAAACAATTTTCCTCAATTAAAAATGAACTAATTTTTAGATTATTTAAAGATAAATTTTTAAATGAAGATATATTAACAACAAATATAAAAATTTGACAGCTTTTATTTTTGCCGTTTTTTAACTGATGATAAAAACTTTTGGTATAAAAAAAGCATTTATTACAGGTATAACAGGACAAGACGGGGCTTGGCTGGCCAAATCTTTAGTAGACAAAGGCTACCAAGTTTTTGGTGGAGTTCGTCGTACTAGTAAACAAAACTTGTTTAACCTTGACTTTGTTGGTGTAACCGACCATATCAAACTAGTTGAATTTGATTTGCTATAATACACCAACATGATGCAAGTAATTAAAGACATACAACCTAATGAATTTTACAACTTAATGACTCAGATTTTTGTTGGTACCAGCTAAACAACCAATTTATACCAGTGTGGTACGGCATGGGGGTAACTTACTTGTTGGATATTCTCAAACACTTTAGTTCTAAAACTAAATTTTACCAAGCCTCTACTAGCGAAAAGTTTGGCGAAGTCAAAGCTGTGCCTCAAAACGAAACCACACCTTTCTACCCTCGCAGTCCCTACGTAATAGCCAAACTGTATGCTCACTGGATGACCGTAAACTACCGCGAAAGTTATGGTATGTTTGCCACTAGTGAAATTTTGTTTAACCACAAAAGCGAACTTAGGGGTCCTGAGTTTGTGACTTGTAAAATCACTATGAATGTAGCTAAGTGGGAGTAGGTCAGGGTAAAACCCTTGAATTAGGTAATTTAGATGCTATGAGAGATTGGGGGGGTATGTTAAGGAGTATGTTGAAGGTATGTGCCTTATGCTACAAGCAGACGAACCAGATACTTTTGTTTTGGCTACTGGTAAAACAACTGAAATTAGAGATTTTGTTAATTTCGCTTTTGACTGTACTGGTAGACAATTAGGTGGGAGGGTGAAGGAGATAATGAATAAGGATTCGATGCTAAAACGGGTGAATTACTAGTAAAGGTTAATCCAAAATTTTATAGACCTACAGAAGTTGATTTATTACCAGGAGATTCTACAAAAGCTAAAGAAAAACTAGGCTGAGAACCAAAAACTACGGTCGAAGATTCAACTAAAACAATGGTTCAACATGATATTGCTATTTTAAAAAAAATAGGGATATTAAATAAACTACAGTTAAATTATTTAAACTGTAGACTAACGCAAATTAAAAAGAATTTATTATCTTTTTAGGATATTCTCTCAGTTATAAAGTTATAAACTGATTGTGTAATCAATACGAATAAAAGTTAGACTAAACTAAAAAGTTTAAATTTTTAAGGATAATTTTTATCTGCTATTTCTTTTTGTATACTTTTATTGTATACTTCTATTACTTATTATATACTTACTACATACTTTTTTTAATATATATAAGGTAAAATGATACTAATACTATTAAGTATTTTGAAATAGTACTAAATGTAGCATAGCGGTAACCAATAACTAAAAAATCTTACTTATATCTCTCCCGAATTCTCAGTAAATAGACAAAACTGTTTAAGACAATAAGCCTTACAAAGAGAATTAAAACCAAAGATGCGCAACAACTAGACTTTGATGAAATCAAAGAGTTAGAAGAAATATAGAAAAACTAAATATGGGAATGATCAATAAATATCGATTAAAGGTTATATTTCCGAAACAACAATTTGAAGCAACAATAGCAGGTTAGACAATTAGACCTAAAAAAGCCACTCGGCAACAGTAAGTAAACATTTTTGCAAACGCCTTTTGGACAAAGAATCTATTTTAAAAAAATCTATTAAATCTATTATTGAATAGAGAAATTAGATACAACAAAACAGTAGTCTGTAAAAGAATTCATTAATAAACCTGTGGCTGGTGGTAAAGTAGCTTTGGCTGAAATGTTTACAAGATAATTAGATGCAATTATAGAAAGCGAAAAATTGGATCAACTACTCCGCGGTTATTTCAGATTTAAATAGTTTGGTTATAGCTTCTTATATAAGAATGTACAGCAAAGTATATGGAGATAGTGAGATATTGGTTATACATTCACAGAAAATCCCAGTCAGGTTAAATATTTATTAAGGTGAACATGATTATAAAACTATATTTTAGAAAACATATAAGAGAAATTCTTTATATTTGGAAAAATATTTTAACATATTAAGGTGATGTTGTTCTTATTATTAGAGAGATGGTGTAATAGAAGGTTAATATGATGTAAAACATGTTAATGAAGAAATAGAAGATGGTAGTATTTAGTCAAAATTTAGAAAAATTTACACAACACTTTACTTAAGATTACTTAATTTAGAAGTAAAAATCTTTATCCAAAATTAGCCAAATATCACTTTCGATTTTTTGAAAATCAATAAAAAAGATTTGCTAAACAACTACCAACTTTCCCCCCACTTCATCCAAAATCACCACTTGCTTAGATCTGATTTTTTCAGATAATATGCCCTCAGCAATTAAATTTTCTATTTCTTTGGCTATTACTCTCTTTAATGGTCTAGCTCCAAAAACTGGATCATAACCAACCCTAATTAAATATTGTCTAGCTTGAGGGGTCAAGTCAACAAGAATTTGTTGTTCTTGTAGCTTTTGGTTAAGGTTATCTATTTGAATTGTAATTATTTTTTCTAATTCTACTTCTGTTAAGGGTTTAAATACAACAATATCATCAATACGATTAAGAAACTCTGGTTTAAAGAAAGACTCTAGAATTCCAATTATAGCTTTCTGGATACTCTCATAACTTTCATTTTTTTGAGTCATTTCTAAAATTTTTGATGAACCTAAATTAGATGTCATGATAATAATAGTGTTCTTAAAGTCAACAACTCTTCCTTGACCATCCGTCAAACGACCATCGTCTAAAACTTGCAATAGTACATTAAACACTTCTAGGTGGGCTTTTTCGATCTCATCAAACAAAATCACCGAATAAGGCCTTCTTCTTATAGCTTCGGTCAACTGCCCACCTTGTTCATAGCCAACATATCCTGGTGGTGAACCAATTAACCTAGATACCGCGTGTTTTTCCATATATTCACTCATATCAATTCTCACCATAGCCTGCTCTGAATCAAACAGAGCTCTAGCTAAAGTTTTGGAAAGTTCAGTCTTACCTACCCCCGTAGGACCTAAGAACAAAAAGTTACCAATTGGTTTATTTTTATCTTTTAGACCAACTCTAGAACGACGAACAGCATTAGCTACAGCGATGATAGCCTCTTGTTGGCCAATTACCCCCTTGGCTAATTCTTGTTCCAAAGACAAAAGTCTTTGTTTTTCGCTTCCAACTAGTTTACTAATCGGTATACCTGTCCACTTGCTAACTATTTGAGCAATAATTTCTTCAGTGACCTCCAATTGAATAAACTCCGCATCTTTTAATTTTTGTTCAAGCTCACCCAATTCTTTCTCTAAAGCTGGAATTTCTATTCTTTGTACCCTAACTAGGTTTTCTAAATCAGCTTCTCTTTCGTATTTGTCCAACTCGATTTTCTTTTGGTCAATTTTAGCTTGTAGTTGTCTAATTTTAGATAAGCTTTGTTTTTCTAGTTCCCATTTGGCATGCAAATCCTTAATTTGTTGTTCTAAATTTTTAAGTTGTTCTGTGATTTTTTCTTCTCTTTTTCTAACTTCTGGATCTTTTTCTTCTTTCAAACTTTGTCGTTCAATCTCTAGTTGTAACTTTTGACGATTAATTCGGTCAATTGCTTCTGGCGAGGACTCAAGTTGCATTTTAATTCTACTAGCTGCTTCGTCAATTAAATCGATAGCTTTGTCGGGTAGTTTTCTATCTGGTAAATATCTATGAGATAATCGACTAGCCGCAATAATTGCTCCATCACTGATTCTTACGCCGTGATGCAATTCATATTTCTCTTTTATGCCTCGTAAAATAGAGATAGTATCTTCTACTGTTGGTTCACTAACATAAATCGGCTGAAACCTTCTTTCCAAAGCTGAGTCTTTCTCAATCTCTCGGTATTCATCAAGAGTAGTGGCACCAATTAGTCTTAATTCACCTCTAGCTAAAGGTGGTTTAAGCATATTCCCAGCATCACTGGAACCTTCTCCCTTGCCTGCATTTACAATAGTGTGCAATTCATCAATAAATAAAATAATTTGTCCTTCCGATTTTTTAATCTCCTCAATTACATTCTTCAATCTCTCTTCAAACTCTCCTCGATACTTGGCTCCAGCCAGCAAATTTGCCATTTGCAAACTTAGTAATTTTTTGTTTTTTAAGCCATCCGGCACATCTCCTTTAACAATTCTTTGAGCTAAACCTTCAATAATCGCGGTTTTACCAACCCCAGGCTCACCAATCAAAACAGGATTATTTTTGGTTCTACGAAGTAGAATTTGTATCGCTCGACGAATTTCTTCATCTCTACCAATAACCGGATCTAGTTTGCCCTTTTCGGCTAGTTCTGTAAAATCAATGGTGAACTTTTTGAGAGTCTCAAAATTCTGATCACTAGTCGCTGAATCAACTTTGTGATTACCACGAACTTTGGATATTGCTTGTTGTAGTTTAGTAATGTCCACCAATTTTTGGTAATCGGTTTGAATAATTAAATTGTAAAAAAGTAAATCACTAGAAATGAAAGAATCTCCTCTTTTTTCGGCATCTTTTTCAGTTTCAGTTAAAATTTTATTCAATTTATCAGAAATATACTGGCCCCCACTAGTGCCACTAACTTTTGGAAAGCTTTCTAGTTTATTGTTAATACTAGTAAACAAACTACTGGGATTGACCCCCGCAAGCTCTAATAGCCTTACAGCCAGAGAATCTTTGGTATTTAACAAAACCCAAAGCAAATGCTCCGGCTCAATATATTGGTGAAATTTTTGACTAGCTAGCTGTTGAGCTTTAGCTAAAGCTTGAAGAGATGACTCGGTAAATTTTTCTGGAGACATAAAACAAAATTTTTTAAAAAAACATGTATAATGTATAGTTTTACATTATTATTGAACTTGTAAAATTTTTTATACTAAAATTTTTATACAACTATCCAATTTACAACTAACTTCAAAAAGTAATTAATTTCATTTAAATAATATATAGTGCTACATTTGAAATCTTTTTTTCAATTTAACTTCTTCTAATATTTAGATATTCGATCAACAAATTTTAACAATCTAAACTATGGAATCTTCATGAAAAAACCTTATTCAGGATCAAGACTGTCCAAAAATATAAAAAACAAACAATCCGAGTATATAAAAAATTTAGCAATCTGTCAAGTTAGTTGCTAAGAATTAGACTGTGAAGATTTGTTGTCAAAACTGGTTGTCGGTGATTCATGTTCA
>CAKZLR010000048.1 GCA_937127165.1 uncultured Candidatus Peregrinibacteria bacterium | reverse complement strand
CGTGTGTTCATGGTCTTCAAAAGCATCTTTAAGCTAGCCCAAACCAAAGAGTCAAAAATCATATCAATTTAAAAGCATATCAATTTAAAAGAGATAACTCCAAATTCTATATTGTCAAATAAGGTGGTGTCGATCTTGGATAGTCGATATCAAGCAAGTCTGATTCTAGATATAGTATTGATGGTCAAAAAAAATCACCATTTATGGTGTTTGTCTCTGTTTTTATCAAGTCAAAGTAAGTAGACCTACTATTTGTAGTATAAATTTTAGATATTTTTATACTATTCATAGTTTATTTTATACGAAACAAACTCGTATTTCGTTTACAAATTAAACCTAGAAAAACCTGTTAGTACTGATTATATAAGGCATAATTGTTATTCAGATTATGTGTAAGGTTACATTTTTTGACAGATGTAAAAATTTTTTCAAATTTTCTGACAGTTTTTTTTATAAAACTGTATTTTCTCCTTAAAAGTTACAAACAATAACTAGTCCGAATTTTGTAGTTTTTAGTAATACTTTGTTATCACTTACAAATTTTCGTGAGGGTTGTTTTTGTGTTTGTTTTTTGTGTTTATTTTTTAAATTTTAACTTTTCTGTTATGTCTACAAATCCAAACTTAAGCTCCCAACAAAACCCTTTTTCCATTAAACTAATAGAACGAGATATTATCAGTCAAATCAACACAGATAACTCTAAAATCCTGTCTTTAACTCAAAGTTACTTAGACAAACTAGATTGGCAAGTAAAAGAGAATGCTAATATGGGTTTTTCTTTACAAGGTTTGCGAAACTACATTAGCAACGAAGTAACCAAAATTTACTGGTTAGAAAAGATTTATCCTAAGCACATCGCTTCAGCTCATCTTAATGGAGATTTTCATATTCACGATTTAGGAGAGTTAAATTCTTATTGTTGCGGTTGGGATCTGCAAGATTTGCTTAGGCTTGGTTTTACTGGAGTACCTAATAAAGTCGCCTGCTCCGCTCCCAAACACTTCAGTTCAGCACTTGGTCAGATCGTGAATTTTATTTTCACTTTACAGGGAGAATCTGCTGGAGCTCAAGCTTTTTCTAATTTTGACACCTTACTAGCCCCATTTATCCGCTATGATCGCTTAACATATAAAGAAGTCTATCAAGAGATGCAGTCTTTTGTGTTTAATATGAATGTAGCCACCAGAGTTGGTTTTCAAACACCTTTTTTCAACCTAACTTTTGACATCAATCCACCTAAATATTTAGCTAATGAACATGTTATTATCGGTGGCGAATTAAAACCTGAAAAATATGGAGATTTCCAAGAAGAAATGAATATGATCAACGAAGCTTTTGCTGATGTGATGATAGCTGGAGATAATAGTGGTCGTATTTTTACTTTTCCCATTCCCACATACAACATAACCAAAGACTTTGACTGGGGTGATAGTCGCTACAATAAAATTTGGGAGATGACAGCTAAATATGGTATTCCTTACTTTGCTAACTTTATCAACTCGGATATGAACCCCGAGGACGCTCGCTCAATGTGTTGTCGCTTAAGACTGGATAACCGCGAACTGAGAACCAGAGGTGGTGGCTTATTTGGCTCCAACCCTCTCACTGGCTCAATTGGAGTGGTAACTATCAATTTACCTAGGCTTGGTTACACTTCTTTTAACAAACTAGAGCTATTTGAAAAATTATCAAACCTTATGGACACAGCCAAAGAAAGTTTGGAGATTAAAAGACAAATCGTAGAACATTTTACCGAAAACGGGCTTTATCCATATTCCAAATTTTATCTTAGCGGAATCAAACAGAGATTTGGTAAATATTGGTCAAACCATTTTTCTACCATCGGTTTAGTAGGTATGAACGAACTTTTGGTTAATTTTATCAAAAAAGATATTACCTCTGAAGAAGGGCAACAACTTGCCAGCGATATTATGGACTTTATGCGAGAAAAAATTAGAACCTACCAAGAGGAAACCGGTAATTTATACAACCTAGAAGCTACCCCTGCTGAAGGCACCAGCTACAGACTAGCTCGCCTAGATAAGAAAAAATACCCTGAAATCATCGTTGCTAATGACAAGCAAGTTAAACAACACACCGCCGAACCGTATTATACCAACTCCACTCAATTACCAGTTGGTTACACCGAAGATATTTTTGAAGCACTAGATTTACAAGATAATTTACAAACTAAATACACCGGAGGTACCGTATTTCACGGTTTTTTGGGAGAAAGAATCTCAGATCTAGAAACTACCAAAAATTTAGTTAGAAGAATTGCTGAAAATTATCGCCTTCCTTACTTTACCCTAACCCCAACTTTTAGTATCTGTCCAAAATGTGGTTATATCAAAGGTGAACATGAAAACTGCCCAAAGTGTGGGGAAGTTTGCGAAGTGTATTCTAGAGTAGTAGGTTATATCAGACCGGTGGACCAATGGAATCCGGGCAAGCAAGCCGAATATGCAGACCGCGTTGAATTTGTTGTAGAACAAAAAGAGAAAATGTAATTATTTTATTTTAAATTACTTTTTGAAATCTAGTTTTTAGAAAAGTAAGAAATTACTGTGGAGATTGAAATAATCACACCCAAGTTAGGGTTGGGGGGATTAGTCGCAAAAAAGTCAACTATTATTAAAAACACAAATAGCCAAATTATGTCGTTTTTGTAATAAATTTTTTAGAAATTAAATAATTCTTTTACTACTCCTCGAAGGGGGAAATTAGATTCACACTATTGCATTATAAATAAAATTTAAGTGCTAAAGAATAAATTAAAACTTGTTAAAAATCATTATCTGAAATTATTTTGGCAAAATTGGCAAAATTATAGTTGGCTAAAAATTTATAACGAGCCTTATAGTTCATGCTTTTAATCATAAGAAACTTATATTTGCTTGACAAAAAGACTTTTTACAAAAATCTTTAAGCAAAGACCCATTTTCTGAACTTGATCTTGTAGTCAAGACTAAATTTTTTATGAACATATCAACACTCGCTAGATTATTGGGAAAATCCACTCCTCAATTAAGGGAAATTGCTCAAGAACATGGAATACCAGGTTTTCAAGGTAGAAACACTCGTATTCCCTACAGCTCTGCTATATCTATAACTAAAATCATTGCTCCGGAAAGATTAGAAAAACTAAAGAACGATGATAAAATTTATTTACCAAATACTATGACTGTGGCTGAGTTGGCAGAAGCCATAGCAAAACCACCAGGAGTTGTAGTTAAAACTTTAATTCTTAATGGAGTAATGGCAACTCTTAACGAAAAAATTGACTATGACACAGCAGCTTTAGTCAGCCAAGAATTAGGAGTAGAAGTTTATCCCGAGGCTCCAGACGATTTTGTACCTACAATGATATCGGAAAAAATAGAAAAAGCCTTCGGTCAAAATTTGGATGGAAACTTGGTTTCTAGGCCTCCAGTAGTAACCGTTATGGGTCATGTTGATCATGGCAAAACTACCCTACTCGATACTATCCGCAAAACCAATGTGGTAGCAGAAGAAGCTGGAGCCATTACCCAACATGTAGCTAGTTACAAAATAGAGTACAATGGTCGTAAAATTACTTTTATTGATACGCCCGGTCATGAAGCTTTTACTGCAATGAGAGCAAGAGGGACACAGTTAGCAGACTTTATAATTTTAATGGTATCAGCAGTGGAAGGTCCTAAACCTCAAACAGTGGAGGTTATAGAAAGAGCAAAAATGTCTCAAACTCCAGTAATTGTTGCTTTAAACAAGATTGATTTACCGAATGCAGATATAGAAAAAGCTAAGGCTGACATTGCTAAATTTGGTTTAGTGCCAGAAGAATGGGGTGGAGACACTCAATTTATTCCAATTTCAGCTAAAAATAACATTAATATAGATAAATTGTTAGACACCATTTTGTTAATGGCGGATATTGCTGATCTCAAAGGTTCCGTAGACAAACCTGGTCAAGCCATAGTCGTTGAAAGCCATATTGATAACCAAGTTGGAGTAGTTGCCACTCTATTAGTAACGAGGTATTGTATAAAAGTTGGAGATAATGTATCTTGTGGTGAGGTTGTAGGTAAAATACGAAGTATCAAAACTACTGAAGGTAAAACTGTACAGCAAGCCGAAATCTGTGATCCAATCGAAGTTACTGGATTATCTGGAATAGTTAATACAGGTGAATTGTTAATCGTACACGAAACCCAAAAAGCCGCTCAGATTGCTGCTGATATGGAGAAAGCCAAAAGAAGTTTGAAAAGAACCTATATTTACAAGCAGGAAACTTCTGAAGGAGATATCAACCTTTTCCTTAAGGCGGATGTAAGTGGGTCTTTGGAAGCTCTCAAAGAATCTATTCTCAAAATTCCTCAAGAAAGTGTGAGAATTAGAATCGTTGGGGAAGGTGTTGGTAAAATTAGTGAAACAGATGTTGAATTTGCTCATACAACCAATTCTACTATTTTAGCTTTTCATACAGATATTTTACCAAAAGCTGCCGACATAATTAGTAAGCTAAGAGTTAATTTGGTGCAAAGTTCAATTATTTATGAAATTTTACAATGGGTTGAAGAACAGTTACTCAAAAACATCAAACACCAAACTAAAATTGAAGTTTTAGGTAGGGCTGAGGTTTTGGCAAATTTTAAGAGCGAAAAAGCTAATATTCAAATTTTTGGTGGAGAAGTAAAATGGGGTAAAATATTAGACAATAAAGAATTAAGATTAATAAGAAATGGTGAGGATATGGGTAGATTAGAAGTCGTAGAATTACAAAGAAACAGGGTGAAAGTTAAAGAAGTAAATATTGCCCAGCAGTTTGGAGTATCTGTAAAAGGAAAAGTTAAAGTAGAAGTAGGTGATTTTGTAGAGTGTATTGACGAAATTGTTATTGGTTAATTAACATCTATTAATGGTTAATTTAATCGAAGATACTTTCTACAACCAAACAGATTGTGTCTCTTTAGTTTTAGTATTTTTAGATAAAAACTTTCTAGACTCGTTTTTATTTAAATATTTAAATTTCCAATAACTGTATGAAATACAAAATAACCATAAAATGGTTCAAGATAGTATATTATATATTAATAACAATTTATGCATCTAGTAATTGATATTCGCTTTTACCAACCAGAACCTTTTGGATTAGCAGTTCATATTAGAGATTTGTTTACCGAACTAATGCCTTTGTTTATCAAAGATAAAGTTTTTCAAAAAGTAACTTTAATAATGACTAAAGAAATAGTAAATTTAGATTTACAAAAACATTTAGTTTGGTGGCAAACAGTACAAGCAAATCCTAAATTTTGTATCTATTTCAGTAGTTGTAAATACTATTCTCTCTTAGAACAAACTCTGTTTTTATATGAAATCTATAAACTAAAGCCTGATTTAGTCTTTTTCTTTAACTTTAATTTCCCTATTCTCTATAACAAACCCTTTGTCTATCAAATTTTGGATCTAACCATACCTAAAACTAAATCCAAAGGGTTAAAACTGTTTTTGGCAAATATGGTGCTCAAGCAGGGACTTAAAAGAGCAAAACAAATTATTTTTTTAAGCAAGCAAACTACCAAAGAAGCTCAAGAGTTTTCTAAACTGAACTTTTTTAATAAAGAAAAATTAGACTACAAACCAAACACCCCAATCTATCCCGGCATTAACCCACTATATCTTAGTCAACCTTCATCTAACCCGCAAAAAGCGGAAATAGTTGGTCTAAATTCGACCAAGAGGTATATACAAAAAGCCAAAATCTTAAAAAAAAATCTAGGAATTACTAAAGATTATTATTTGTTTGTATCGGTTTGGAGAAAATATAAAAATATAGAAAGATTAGTGGAAGGCTTTGAAATTTTTAATGAGCAACAACAAAATCAATATCAGTTAGTTTTGGCTGGTAAAATAGACCTCAAGTACCCAGAAATTATACAAAGAGTGAAGACTAGTCAACAGTATCAGCAAGGCAATATTATACTAGCTTTAGAAGAAAGCGACGAAAATTTGATTTTATTACAAGATCAAGCCCTGGCTTATATTTCTCCCTCACTTAGTGAAGGTTTTGGATTAACTTTAATTGAGGCTGCAAGTAGAGGTACTTTGGTTTTATGTAGCGACATTCAAGTTTTTAGAGAAATCATCCCCAAAAAAGCCGCCATATTTTTTGATCCATACAATGCAGAAGCAATCTGCCAAAGTTTTAAAGAGGTAATCAAAGTAACATCAAATCCAAAGCTAATTCAGCAGATCCTAAAACTAGGATACAAAAACAGCCAAAAATATACTTGGCAAAAAGCAGCTAAAAATATATACCAAGTACTACTAAAATCTGTTTAATTCTCTCAAAAATTGAGAAAAGAATGAATAAATTAGCTACAAGAAGGAAACATAAACTCAAGCCTAATTATAATTTTGAGGCAAGCAAACTTGTTGCTAATCACCAAACTAGATCAAAACACTTTTGTCATACCGAGATCATGGCATATTGCAACTTTAAAAAAAATACCTTACCACCAGATCCTTTGTGGGCTTTTACTCAAATGAAAAAAAATTATTATCAAAACAAAGAAGACTTAATTTTCAAACATTATACTAATCCATCCTTTTTTGAGTTAATAGAAAATGAATGGGGGGTATCTAATCGCTTTATAAATCTTTTTAGAGATCCACTTTGGGCAAGTTATGTAATCCATAATGATTGGTTTTGGAAACAAATTAAAGCAATCAATACGGCTAGTTGGATAAGGTTTTTACCGGGTGTCAAAAGAGTGTATTTATGTGGATCGGTCATTCTAGAAATAAGTAAACCGGAAAGAGATTTAGATTTGGCAGTCGAGTGTTATAAGTATCAATTGTTGCTAGCTAGATTTTGGGTTAAAATTGTCTTTAAAATCACCAGACTAGACACTCTAACCCTGTTAGATAATCTAAAACAGTTACTTTTTAAGTTTGGTTTGGTTAGTAAACAAGAAATAGATAAATTGGATTTTAAAATTAATAAAAACAAAATTGAGTGTGGTTTATTTTTTGAGAACAATCAACAAGTTAATCAATATTTTGGAATATACGAAAGACAGTTATTTATACTTAGCCGTGCTATTGTATTTCATGAATATAAAGACATAAAATCTTTTGGCTATGAAAACGAAATTGTGAATAGTTTATTTTTTCTACCTCAGCCAAAAATTCTGGTTTTTATTGGCTACACTTGTAAATTTGTGCTGTATTTGGTAAGTTTATTTTTGTTACCTTTAATTCTATTTCAATTATTGTGGTATTGGCTTAAAAAAATTCCTTCAGAGGATAATTTCTTACAATTTAGATTTGCTAACTTTTATAGACGGTATTTTTAATGATCTGGTTTAGAGATAGGAATTCATAACTACAATAACTGTTGTTTAATTTCCTGAGCAAGAAAGGGGTTCCACATAGCTCCAGTGGCACTCATCACCGCATCTGCTCCAACAGCAATAAAGTCAAAGTAATCTTGTGGATTCATAACCCCACCAACACCAATAATTTTGTATTTATAGCCTTTTTCTTTTCTAATTTTGTTTAACCTCTGTACCATTTCTAAACCTGCCCACTTAATACCTGCTCCACATACTCCTGATCTTAACCTTTTAGGCCCGGGCAAGGCTTGATTGCCATCTTGATCGTACACGACTGCTTGTATAGTGTTAATTGCTGAAATTCCGTTGGCATACTTATCCACCACTGCAGCAGTTTGTTCCAAGTCTTGCTGATCTTTATAGTAACCAACTTTGACAATCAAAGGCAGGTTTCCAATAACTTCTCTAATAGCTTGTAGAATTTTTTCTCTAACTATAGGTGAATAACAAATAAGCCCTTCGTTACCGATATTTGGACAAGATAAATTAACTTCCAAAATTTGTACCCCAGTTTCTACTGATTTTTGAGCAGCTAAAACAAAATCTGCAACCAATTCTTCTTGGGTCTGGTTTGGACGAACAGTACCCATAAAAGACAAAATCAAAATTTGACCTCTTCCAGCAAAACTGATCGCTTTTCGAACATCGTTTTGCCATACTTCTGTAGGTTTTGAGGGAACCCCAAAAGAATTAGTAATAGATAAAGGAGCTTCGTATGATTGTTTAGTAGTGAGTCCTTTTTCGGCTAGCTCAAGAGTAATATTTCCTTGGATATCAATTGGCAAAACATTTGGATATGGGTGGCAAGGAAAAGAGTCGCTGCGAACGGTTTTGTAGACAACCAGATCAAAACCTTTTTCAAAAGCTGATTTACAATATTTGCTGTTTAAGACAGGACCAGCAGGTATACCAAAAGGTAAATAAACTTTATGTCCAAAAAAATCATATTGTGGGTCACCATCTTGTACAAAAACTTGGCCGTCGGCAAAAGCTCCAAAAGGCCCATAATCATAATTATCTTGATAAGACAAAAAAGGATCATAAAAAGGAGTCAAAATTTGAGTTTGGTTGCTAGGCATAAGATTAACAGATAAGATAAAAATCTTTTGAGTTGAAGTTGTCAAAAAACTTAGTACAACCAGCTGCTTTTGTTAAAATACAAAAAATAAGAATTATAAAACCCACTAGACCTTGGTATTATTAGAAAATATTCTATGTTTTGTTATCTTTTTTTATTTGTACAATTATTTGTACAATTTTTATCTAACTTTAATAACTAATATTTTTTTATCAAAGCAAAAAACAACTCAAAATTCTCCTCTGGAGATAGTAGACACAGCCTAATAGGGTGGGCTGTTT
>CAKZLR010000047.1 GCA_937127165.1 uncultured Candidatus Peregrinibacteria bacterium | reverse complement strand
ACTAGGTAGATTTTAGCAGAGTTTTTACTGGAGGTAGTATCTTTATGTATGTAAGATCTCTATTACAAAAAACTTTGAAATTAAAAAACTTTAAAATTTATGTTCAATGATGCGGCTTAACCAGTTTTTGGCAAAAAATTTAGGAATTTCCCGCAGACAAGCGGATCAATTGATTATATCTAAAAAGGTTAAAGTTAATGGTGCTTTTGGTGAACTGTTTATTCGGGTTGAGGAGGCGGACAAAGTAGAAGTAAAAACTCAAACTGATTGGCAAACATTACACCATCAAAAACTCAATCAAACCATTTTGTTTTATAAACCTATTTTTTGTATAAGTACTCGCTATGACCCCCTCAAAAGAAAAACTATTTACGATTTTTTACCTAAAATTTTTAGGCATCTTAAACCTGCTGGTAGGCTTGATTACATGAGCGAGGGTTTGATGGTGTTATCAAGCGATGGCGATCTTTTACAGAAAATCACCCATCCTAGATTTGGCAGTATAAAGCAATATTTAGTGGCGATTGATAAACCTTTTGAGTCTATTCAGATAATCCTAATGCAAGAGGGTATGAGACTAGATGATTATGATCTTAACCCGGTTAAAGTTTGGCAGAGTGCCGTTCAATTAAAAACTTTTGAATATCTTAAATTAGATCCAAGGTTGCATTGGTATTTTTTTGAACTAACTGAAGGTCGCAACCAGCAAATTCGTAGGATATGCAAACTCTTCGGCAAAAGAGTTCGCAGATTAATTAGAATTAGGCAGGGTAACTATGAACTAACCCGCGAGTTGTACGAAAAAAAAGTACTGGTTGAACCAACCTTGTAAATCTATGTAATATGTTGCAATGGTAATTTTACTAATTAAATATCCAATCTTGACCAAAACAGAAAGTTTCGGTGAAATTGCCAGTGTATATGTTGCAGGCTTTAATTTTTGACTCTTTTTTTGATAAACATCGTGGAGTAATTGCCTATATTCGTTTGTTTAATGGACAGTTGAGAGCCGGAGATAATATTTATTTTTTAGCCACAGGGTCCAAAGCAATTTGCCAAGAAGTTGGTTATTTTAAGCCCGATTTAGTTCCTTCTGAGGTTTTGCAGAACGGCGAAGTTGGGTATATTGTCACCGGACTTAAAAATATTAGCGAAGTAAAAGTGGGCGACACTATTAGCAATAGCTCAAACAAAGAATACGCTTTACCTGGTTACAAGGAAATTCCTCCAAAAGTGTTTGCTAGTATTTTTCCAGTTGAAGCTGATGATTATCCTAAACTCAGAGATTCTATGGGTAAACTAGCTCTTAGTGATGCTTCCTTAACTTTTGAAACGGAAAATATTCCGGCTTTGGGATTTGGTTTTAGGTGTGGTTTTTTAGGACTATTACATATGGATATTATTCAAGAAAGACTGAGTCGTGAGTTTGATTTAGATTTAGTCATTACTACTCCATCTGTAGAGTATCAAGTAGTAACTACTGACGACGAAATTTTGTCTATTAAAACTCCTTCCAACCTTCCTGATCCTACTAAAATCAAACAAATTAGAGAACCTTGGATAAAACTTGAAATCATCACTCCCGAAGAATATATTGGTAAAATTATCGAGATGATAACTTCAAGACGGGGTACTTATGCCGGAATTAATTCGTTATCAGTTGGCCAATTACAGATTAATGCGGAGATGCCATTGGCAGAAATGGTAGTGGATTTTTATGACGATTTAAAATCAGCTACTAAGGGTTATGCTACTATGGCTTATCAACCTTTAGGTTTTAGGCTTGGTAATTTGGTTAAAATTGATATTATGGTAAATAAAAAGCCGGTCGATCCATTGTCAATTATTACTGATAAAACTCAAGCTGAGTCCAAAGGACGTCAAATTTGCGAAAAACTAAAAGAACTAATTCCTAGACAACAATTTGAAATTGCTATTCAAGCTGCTATCGGAGCTAGGGTCATTGCTCGTGAAACTATCAAAGCTCTTCGTAAAGATGTTACAGCTAAGTTGTATGGTGGAGATATTACTCGTCGTATGAAATTATTAGAAAAACAGAAAAAAGGGAAAAAACGAATGAAAATGTTTGGTAACGTAGAAATACCCCAAAAGGCTTTTTTGGAAGTACTAAAAAAATAGAAATTAAATTAAAATGATTAAAAATAATTTCTTTGATAGTACTCATAATAGTTGACATAAGTACACTTAAGAGTGTTTTTGGTCGGTCTATTGACAAGACTTTTTTTGTATTTCA